>NZ_SMCO01000059.1 GCF_004346685.1 Sulfurirhabdus autotrophica | reverse complement strand
CCTGATTATAAACAAACTTCAGCTAGGCTCATGTGGTGAGCCTTCTGCCTGAGAAAATACTCGGTATTGCGAAATACATGATACCGAGGAAAACACAAATGGCGATGAATCGATTGCAGTTGCAACCTGGCCTGTCCATGATGGAATTTATGAACAAATACGGAACCGAAAGTCTGTGCCAAAATGCGCTGGAGCAAGCCCGCTGGCCAGAGGGGTTTCGTTGTACAAGCTGTCGTGACGAGCGACATTCCGTGTTTCACCGGAAAGGACACAAGTACTTTCAATGCCATCGCTGCCGCCATCAAACCACGGTTATCTCCGGCACTATTTTCCAGGCCACCAAGATTTCCCTGACGCGCTGGTTTCTCGCCATGCATCTGCTGACTCAAGCCAAAAATAACGTCTCCGCACTGGAACTGAAACGGCATCTGGGTGTGTCGTATCCTACTGCCTGGTTGATGAAACACAAACTCATGAAAGTCATGAGTCTGCGTGAAGATCGCCGCGTGCTGGAAGGGCGAGTGGAAATTGACGATGCCTATCTGGGAGGAGAACGGGCTGGCAAAACGGGTCGTGGCTCGGAGAATAAAGTGCCACTGATTGCCGCAGTACAGACTTCGGATGAGGGGCGACCATTGTATGTTCGGTTGAATCGTATTGCCGCCTTTACCAAAGAAGCAGTGGATGAATGGGCGAACAAGGCGCTGTCGGCGTCGGCTCGTACTGTGTCTGATGGTTTGCATTGCTTCAGGACACTGTCCGGTTCTGTGGCTGAGCACCAGTCGATTACTGTGGGTGGCGGGAGGCAATCCGTCAAGCGACCAGAATTCCGCTGGGTGAATACCCTGCTGGGGAATCTTAAGACTGCGATTTCTGGTACTTATCATGCATTCAACTTCTTTAAATATGCAGATCGTTATCTGGCTGAAGCACAGTACCGTTTCAACCGCCGTTTCGATTTATCCACTATCCTCACCAGATTGCTTAGGGCCTCGGCCGTTACACGGCCTCATCCCCTGTGTCGAATAAGACTGGCTGAGGATGCTTTATAATCAGG
>NZ_SMCO01000058.1 GCF_004346685.1 Sulfurirhabdus autotrophica | reverse complement strand
CATGCATGGGGATGTAGCCCCTAATGCGGCTCCGGACGGCATCATCGATGCAGCGGATGTGTCGCGCATCAGAAGAAAGGCATTGGGGCTGGAAACGTTTTAAACGGCAGATTACTAAATCAAAGAATTCAAAGAAAGCAGGAGACACCTATGAAACTGAATATTACAAAGTCTTATTTATTGCTGTTGTTGCTGCCGTTGGCTTTGGGTGGATTAGAGGGATGTGTCGGAACACAAACCTTTACCACTGCGGCGCGGCAAGGTGAAACGGTTTCGCTGGCAATTGGCAGACATCATTTAGCGAGACAAAATTTGACTGTAACGATTAAAGATAGCAAGGGTGTTAAGACAGTATATGCGCCAAATGACGTGAGAGTGCGCGGCGTAATCAACCTGTATCCAGACCCGGCATCCAAGGCAGTTGTGAGTGACCTTGCTCAGACCGATTTTGGTGATAATGAAAGTGTGACGGGGGCTAATATTTCTGTGTTAATCGGCGCTGACAGAGACTGGTGGCAAACCGTCATGTTACTGGATATGCCCGCCGTCTTGAATACAGGGATTGCGCAAGTGTCAATCGAAGACAGCGCTGGCGCATCGATCTTGCCTGCAACCATTGAAATTCTGCCTGGAACAAGCAGCTCAAATCTATTCAGCGTTTATAACCAGCTCGGTGCGCCTTTGAAGATAGCAACCGATTTTGGTGGTTTAAATCTGGTCCGCACATTCGAGCGCGCCGATGTATCTACGGTTATGTTTAATGGATTAAAAGATGCGAATGGGAAAGATATAATTCCCCATTCGATACAGGTAGAGTTTACCCATACACCAGGAATAGGTAAAGCTTGGGTCGTAAATCCTAAAGGGGATATGAAGAATGTCACCTGGTCAGATGATGGTACCAAACTGATAGTGATGGTGACCCCCAATAATGGTTTGACAGCCAGAAAAAATTTGACATTTATTAGTCAGAAATTTTATATCACTGGTGGCATTACTGGCCTCTCTCAGCCTACTGTCAAGGCCTACGACATCAACGGCACCCTGATGACCGGGGTGACTGCCACAGTCACTCCGCAATAAGCCAAGCCAAAGGGAACCCCACATGTTATCGCTCA
>NZ_SMCO01000057.1 GCF_004346685.1 Sulfurirhabdus autotrophica | reverse complement strand
TATAGATCCGGCACGATAAAGTTTGAACTTTTTGATTCGCCGTTGTCTTAAACGCATGGATAAAGAAGACGCAAGAAATCAAACACTGGAGCAGTTACACGAACGGCGTAAGCAAGTTGTGCGAATGCACTGCAAAGGGATGGGCGTGATGCGTATCGTCGAGTTAAGCGGGCTTTCCTACCCGACGGTACGGGGCGTCATTGATCGATATGAAAATGACGGAGCAGCTTCAATCAAGCCGACACCGCGTGGACGTAACAGCGGCGAGGGTCGCACGCTGACCGATGAGCAAGAGCGATCAGTGCAACAGATCATCTGTGATAAACGGCCTGAGCAGTTGAAGATGGAATTTGCGCTATGGAATCGTGCTGCCGTGATGCAATTGATTGAACGTGAGTGTGGCATCAAGCTTTCGATTCGCGGAGTTGGTAATTATCTACAACGCTGGGGTTTTACACCGCAAAAGCCGATTAAAAAGGCCTATGAGCAGCGCCCGGAAGCAGTGAAACAATGGCTGGATGATGAATATCCGGTCATCGAGCAACGCGCGAAGGTCGAGGGAGCCGAGATTCACTGGGGCGACGAGACGGCTATTGTGAATACCGACGTACGTGGACGCAGTTACGCGCCTGCTGGCAAAACACCGGTCACTTTTGCGGCAGGCGGCACACGTCACAAACTGTCGATGATTGCGACAGTTACCAATCAAGGGAAGACGCGCTGGATGATTATTGATGAGGCATTTAATACCGACAGATTCATTGAGTTTTTGGAGGCATTGATTAAAGACGCAGGTCGCAAGGTGTTCCTGATACTGGACAACTTGCGGGTACATCACAGCAAGTTAGTCAAAGCTTGGGCGGAAGAGCAGAAAGACAAAATTGAGTTATTTTATTTACCCAGTTATAGCCCGGAACTGAACCCGGAGGAACGCCTCAATGCTGATCTGAAATATACCATTGGGTCAAAAGTGGCTGTACGTACCAAGGCTAAATTGAAAGCAGCGGCGACCGATCACATGCAAAAGTTGGAGCAATCACCTGAACGGGTCAAAAGTTACTTTCAGGATATCCACGTAAAATATGCCGCATGAAAAATTCAAACTTCATCTGGCCGGATCAATA
>NZ_SMCO01000056.1 GCF_004346685.1 Sulfurirhabdus autotrophica | reverse complement strand
AACGACATCACCCGCTACACCTACTACACGGCTGATGACACGACCACCACCCCACCCAAATACCGCAGAGGTGACCTCAACACCCTCAGCAACGCCCTGAGCCAGACCACCACCATCACGTCCTACGATGGCAATGGCCACCCACTTACAATAGTTGACCCCAACAGCGTCACCACCACGCTCAGCTACTGGCCCCGTGGCTGGCTCAAAAGCAAAACCGTTGGCAGCAAGACCACTAGTTACGACTACGACAACGTTGGTCAGCTCACCCGCGTCACCCTGGCCGATGGCAGCTACCTCACCTACACCTATGATGACGCCCATCGCTTGACCAGTATCACCGACATCCAGCTCAACCACATCGACTACACCCTGGACGCCATGGGCAACCGCATCCAGGAAGAAGTATTCGATACCAACAACAAACTCACCACCCAGAAGGGCCGCATCTTCGATGCCCTCAACCGCCTCCAGGACGATGTTGCCTACTTCAACAACCCCAATGCGGGGGTCAACACCCACTACGGTTACACCGCCAACGGCAACCTCAATTCCCGCACTGCCCCGGCCAACAGTGGCAGTGACAACACCAACCGGACCACTTACTATTATTATGACGCCCTGGATCGTCTCGTGCACGTTATCGACCCTCTCAACCTGACCCCCACCGCCTACGAATACGATGCGCTGGATCAACTCAAGAGCGTCACCGACCCCCGCTCACTCACCACCGTCTACACCCTCAACGCCCTGGGCAACACCACCCGGGAAGTCAGCCCCGACAGTGGCACTACCGACCGCACCTATGACGAAGCCGGCAACGTCAAGACCGTCACTGATGCCCGTCCCCTCCAGACCGGCAACACCTACACGGTTGGTTACAGCTATGATGCCCTCAACCGCCTCACTGCCGTCACCTATCCTGCTGCTCCCGGAGAAAACCTCAGCTACACCTGGGACAGTGCCACTGGTTGCAACAAAGGCGTTGGCCGCCTGTGCAAAAGCACGGATGCCGAAGGCAGTACCACTTACAACTATGATGACCAGGGCAACCTGCTGCAACAAACCCGCCTCATCGCCGGCATCAGCTATGTTACTCAGTACAGCTACGATGGTGCCAACCGTCTGGCGAGCATAACCCCGCCTACCGGCGAAGTCCTCACCCTGGGCCGCAA
>NZ_SMCO01000055.1 GCF_004346685.1 Sulfurirhabdus autotrophica | reverse complement strand
TGATTTCAAATCGGCACCAAAATATTTTGCTTTCTAAACCCCGCCCAGATTGGATCTTGGCGGCTCGATTCGCGATTTAACCGGACACTACTGATACGAGCTAATAAACGAACCATCATTTCCAGAAGACGAAGAAAAAGCCTTTGCGCTTCTATCTTCGGAAAATAATTTAGGAAGGGTAAAGGATAGCGGAGTACGAAACCTAGTAGTAATTATTTTAAAAAGAGTTTTTCGCGATGACACTGGTGTTTCCCCTGAGCTTCTAAATAGGCTGTCTGCATCGCTAGGCGCAATCTACAGGCTTTATCCAGAAATTTATGAAGAAGTCGTTTCTACCAAATTAGGGGAGATGCTTTCAGAGGCAAACGATACTAGGTTGAAGAGAGTATTTCCTTTCCTGTGGTTGCGAAAAGAGCTTTGGACTAAAGTTGAACATGCTGAGCGAGTTAGAATCGAAGGGCTAATCAACTCAATGAATCATGAGGAAATGTCGAAATTCCAGGTTACAAGGCTCGCTGAAGTAAATTCAGATATAAGATCACATGTAATTGACAAAATTAATCAATTGGATACAGTTGAACAGGTCAAGATAATTGCTGCACATCCTTCTATCTTCCTAAAAGACAAAGCAATTGAGTTTTTTTCTCAGGCGCTCAGCTTTGATTCCGCCGAATTCAGAGGAAATAAATTATTGCTTCCAATAAGTGGAAGCTTTAATGATAGTGATTTGCAGCGTATTCTTACTGGTGCTTTAGAAAATACAGGGTCATATGGGATCAATCAAATTTTAAACGCAGGTGCAATTGGTGCATTTTTTTCTGGACTTTATACTGAAACCAAATCTGCACCACTAAACCACAAAGCACTTTGGGTTGATTTCTGGGGAAAAATAATTGAAAAGGGTTTTCCATATAACACACTTAAGGAATTATTGATTGAAGATCAATATATAACCCCTGAAGAACCGGAAGCAGAAAATTATGATCCAATTCCATTTTAAAAGCTTAACAAACACGTCAATTACGACGCTCGCAAGCTCGCGAGCCTAATACGCGGGCATTGGCGTTACATGCAGTTCCAATCAATGCTATTTATCCCTTATTAGTCCATCCTCTCGCCGTTTGAATTTACTGGAGATATTTATGCCTAAACCAATCATTAACATTACCAATGCCATAACAGATAAGGGTCTTAGGAAGTTAAAGCGGGTTTAGTCTCAACAATTTGAGTAGTCCAAGGTAAAGATTATCACGACGATGATTAAAGCGATATTCAGTT
>NZ_SMCO01000054.1 GCF_004346685.1 Sulfurirhabdus autotrophica | reverse complement strand
CAGTAGTGTCCGGTTAAATCGCGAATCGAGCCGCCAAGATCCAATCTGGGCGGGGTTTAGAAAGCAAAATATTTTGGTGCCGATTTGAAATCATCAAGTCTCTCATATTCAGGTAAGTTTCTGGGGTTAACACTCTGGAGGATTGACCATGAATATGGGCAAAACGCTGTTTGCGCAGATCATGGAGTACGTGCCGTGGACAAGCTTTACGCGAATAGTGACGCGTTACGGTGGTGACTGTGGCGTTCGCAGCTTGAATTGCGCAGAGCACTTTCGAGTCATGGCGTTTGCACAACTGACTTGGCGCGAAAGCCTGCGCGACATCGAAGTCTGCTTGTCCGCCAACCGAGCCAAACTGTATGGGATGGGATTCCGCAGCGCGATCAGGCGCTCCACGTTGGCCGATGCCAACGAAAGCAGGGATTGGCACATCTGGGCCGATATAGCAGCCTTGCTTATACGTCGTGCCCGCAAGCTCTACTGCAACGAGAACTTTGGCGCCGATCTGGACAACACCGTCTACGCGCTCGATGCCACGACTATCGACCTGTGTTTGTCCCTTTTCAGTTGGGCTCCGTTCCGAACAACCAAGGCTGCGATCAAACTTCATACCTTGCTGGACTTGCGCGGCAATATTCCAGCTTTCATCCATATCAGCGACGGCAAGACTCACGAGGTCAGTGTGCTGGATATATTGCCCGTCGAGGCAGGCGCGTTTTACGTGATGGATCGAGGTTATTTGGATTTTGCGCGGTTGTATGCGCTGCATCAGGCAGGGGCTTTCTTCGTCACCCGAGCCAAGCGAGGGATGGACGCGCGCCGAGTGTATTCGATGCCGACCGACCGCGAAGCTGGTGTCATCTGCGACCAGCGTATCGCCCTGAATGGCCACTACTCGTCCAAGGCGTATCCCGAACAGTTGCGCCGAATTCGCTTCAAAGATCCGCAAACTGGCAAGACGCTTATTTTTCTGACCAACAATACCGCTTTGCCAGCTTTGACCATCGCCGCGTTGTACAAGAGTCGCTGGCAGGTCGAATTGTTCTTCAAATGGATCAAGCAACATCTGCGTATCAAGCGATTCATGGGCAACAGCGAGAACGCCGTGAAGACGCAAATCTGGTGCGCCGTCGCAACTTACGTGCTGATTGCCATTGTTAAAAAGGAGCTTCAACTTGATTCCTCGCTCTACACTTTGCTACAGATTTTATCGGTCTCTGTCTTTGAAAAAACCCAGCTACTACAAGCCTTCGCAGGCAGTAGCTACGTCTCAGAACAGACCGATTTCGATAACCAATTAAATTTGTTCGATTTTTAACCGGACACTAGTG
>NZ_SMCO01000053.1 GCF_004346685.1 Sulfurirhabdus autotrophica | reverse complement strand
GAGACGGGATTGACGTACTATCGCGCTAGGTTCTATGACCCGAGTATTGCGCGGTTCGTCTCCCGTGATCCGATTGGGTTGCAGGGCGGGATTAATCAATATACCTATGTCGGCAACAACCCAATCAATTTGATTGACCCGCTGGGTTTGCTCGCGTCAGAACCTGCTTTGCCAGGTGATAATATGATTGCCTGTGCTCCGATTTGCACTGGTCTCGGCATGATTCCAGGACGTGCCGCAACCGCAGGATTAGCAGGCGGGACGCCTGGATACCGGGGCTTGCAACAACAAAAGCCTAATGGGAGCGATGGATACCAGGGTCTGTTGGGCGATCAACAATCAAGCATACCGCCTTTTACAGCACAGCAGATTGGAAACGCTATCGGTGGGTTTGTAAATGGTGCGATTGATGGTGCGACCAATCTCGGTAATCTGATCTTTAATCAGGGTGGCAGTGGTAACGTGGACGGTGCTTTGCCAAATGCAGAGCACGCCGTGATTGATCCTCAAAAACTGACTGGTTACGCGTTGAATCCCGACCACCCAGTTGGTGGTAATAAAGCCGTCGTTTTTGGTTCGGCGTTGGGATATAACCAATCCAATGCAGGTGACCTTATAAGTCAAGTTCAAAAAGGGGTTACACAAAATCCTGTAACCCTTGGAAATGCTGACCAATTTGGGCATCGTTACACCGTGGATATGCCAATTACAGGGCCAAATGGCAACACTGCAAATGTTCGTACCGGCTGGATAATCGATTCCGGTTCGACTGTTCCACGTCTAACAACCATTTATGTTAAGTGAGAATTTCAATGATGAATTTTGATCTTTTTGATGTAGTTGTTTTGGCCGCGGACTTGCCAGACAAGGGTTTGCTTGCCGGTATGAGTGGTACGGTGGTTGATATCCATACGAAGCCATGTGAGGCGTATGAGGTAGAATTTTGTGATGATGCTGGAAGAACTGTTGCGGTTCTCGCGCTTTTACCTAATCAACTGCTGCCGACCGCTTCCTGGAAGTCAAAGAAGTATGAAGTATGATTCGCTGTGGCTGGGTACTATTGCTTATTTGTAAGTTGGAAATGACATAATGCAGCACGATAGGGTGGGTTAGCGAAGCGTAACCCGCCGCATGACGGCAATTTTACTGACCGCCCTTTAATACACCGACACGGTTACCGCACCGACTACCTGTACGAAGTGGGGGGCCGGCTCATTTAGAATCGGTTCCCAAATGGCTGGATGGCCCAGTACAGATGGAATGGGGACAACACTCTCAACCACCTGACGCAAGTCACCAACGGCACCGCCGCACAACAGGAAAACGACAGCTATGATCCTTGGAACAACCGCACGCTAAAGAGCATCGGCAATCCAG
>NZ_SMCO01000052.1 GCF_004346685.1 Sulfurirhabdus autotrophica | reverse complement strand
AATGGCAAGTCACACCTCAAAAATTCAACAACAGCAACTATGCGTGGAAAAACGTCAGGAAATGGCGCGGGGTGGCCTGAATTGGCCGTCCGTGGAAGAAGGAATAATGACTAGGGATGTATAGGGTATTTGGTCGTTTGTAAATTCTGGAAAAATTGGGGCCCAATAGCTGAGTAACCCCATGAAATGGCCAACGGCATGGCACCAGTGGTTGCATGTGCTTTGCGCCGAATCTACTTTTGCCGTATCTGTGCTGGTAACAGACTGATCATTGTCTAATGCCACACTCTGTTGTTCGTCGAGTAATACGTCGGCCACAGCTTCTTTGTTAAACGTCCAGCCGCCAACGTTGATCACGAGTGTGATCACGATCAGAAAAATAATGTGACGAATGGACCTCTTCATATTTTATCTATCATTGGTATCATCCCAGGCGAACTGCATGAGATAGCAAATTTATTTTAGCCACTCTTTAGCTACAACACCTGCCTGATAGCTCAGTTGTGTCAATTATTAGAAATAGAAACATTGCAACAGTAGTGGACGATTCCGCGAGTAATAAATATTTTCATTTCAAACTACTTTGACAATTGAATTAAACAAAGCACGTATATTGATTCCCACAACTCGGTTCAAAATTATTTCGTTTCGTCAAATGAACAAAAAGCGTGTCAGGTCCGCAACATACGCAATCCGCTCGCAATCACCACAAACTCGCTAATCTCATGAGCGAGCACCGCAATGGGCAACGTAAAATAGCCACTCACTGCACCAACGACAAGCGTGCCAATCACGACAGTGGACAGCGCGACATTTTGCAAAATAATCCTCGAGGTGCGGCGACTGAAACAGATAAGGTAAGGCAATCGTGACAGGTCATCGCCCATCAGTGCCACGTCCGCAGTTTCCAGTGCCACATCGGTCCCCGCCGCACCCATGGCGATGCCTACGTGTGCAGCTGCCAACGCTGGTGCATCGTTCACACCGTCACCAACCATTGCAACCTTGCCATAGCGCGCGGTCAATTCGGCAACCTTGCGCGTTTTATCCTCAGGCGAGAGTTCCGCGTGTACTTCATCCACACCCACCTGTTGAGCAACAGCTGCGGCTGTAAGTGGATTGTCTCCGGTCAGCATCACAACCATTTCTATACCTGCCTGTTTCAGATCGGCGATGGTCTGCACAGCTTCCGGCCGTAGTGGATCAGCAATGGCAATCAAGCCATGAAGCGCACTTTCAGTTCCGAGCAGCACTACTGTCTTGCCCTGGCTCTGCAATTGTTTTATTCGCGGCACCAGTACGAAGTCGAATGGGAGCTCCAGATCGGTAAACAGCTTAGGGTTGCCAATGTATAGCTGCTCCCCACCAACATGTCCCCGTGCACCTGAGCCGGTCATGGACTGGAAATCTTCAACCGGAGGAGGCTGAATTCCGTCGGCCTTGGCTCGTTTCAAAATTGCCTGAGCCAGCGGATGTTGCGAACGAGACTCCAACGCTGCTGCCCCAGCCAAAATCAGAACTTCAGAATAGCCATTGAGCGCAAC
>NZ_SMCO01000051.1 GCF_004346685.1 Sulfurirhabdus autotrophica | reverse complement strand
ATAGTTGCATTATAGTGCAACTATGCATCTAATAAACATACAACCTCAAGAAGTATTTCAATCCCTGGCTGATCAAACACGGGTACGCATCATGCGTTTGCTTGCCGTGACGGGCGAAGAAACCTGTTTGTGTGAACTGGTGGATAGCCTGCTGGAGCCGCAATACAAACTTTCCAAACACCTGAAAATCATCCGACAGGCCGGGCTGTTAACGTCGGAGAAGGAAGGGCGTTGGGTATATCACCGGTTGGTGCAAGGGATTCAGTTTCTGGAAACGCTTTATCAGGTGTTAAAAGAGTTGCCTGACAACAACGGTATATATACCGCAGATCTGGCACGTTTCCGTGAGCGTATGTGTCTCCGTGAAGACGGTCGGTGTCGTGTGGGTAGTCAAAATACCGAATTAACTACGGGGGGCGAGTAATGGCTTGTCCCAGCTGCGCCCTACCAGGTGTTCAGATGCCGAGCCCATGGCGTAATCCACAGGTCGTCACCTCTGTCACCTCTGGACTTTTGCTGCTGTTTGGATTTGCTGGCGGCTATGCTGGCCTGCCGCTACCTTTTCAAACCATTATTTATCTGATTGCTGTTGTTACCGGTGGTTATTACTTCGGTCGCGAAGCATTTGAATCGCTTGTACAAGAACGCGAAATCGGTATCGAAATGCTGATGGCGACCGCTGCAATTATTGCAGGATTGATGGGCCAATGGGCAGAAGCTGCCATGTTGGTCTTCCTCTATTCCATATCCGAGGCAGCGGAAGGTTACACCGCTGAACGCGCAAGGAACGCGATTCGTGCGTTAATGGATCTCGCTCCCAAAACAGCTTTAGTTCTACGGGAGAACCAGGAATTACGTATACCTGTCGAACAACTCCGCGTTGGAGATTTATTTATAGTGCTGCCCGGTGAGGCTATTGCGACTGATGGCGATGTGACAGGAGGTCGTTCCAACGTCAACCAGGCCCCAGTCACTGGTGAATCACTACCTGTAGAAAAAGTGGTAGGCGCTAAGGTATTTGCGGCCACGATCAATGGTGAAGGTTCATTGACTGTGCGCGCAACCAAGACATTTGCTGACAACACGCTTTCCCGCATTATCCATCTTGTGGAAGAAGCCCAGGCAAGCAAAGGGCGGAGCCAGCGCTTCATCGAACGTTTCGGTAAGCGCTACAGTCCGTCCGTGCTTGCGGCAGGCGTATTGATTGCTGTGCTACCACCATTATTCGGGTTGCCTTGGCAGGAATGGCTGCTCCGTGCCACCGTATTTATCGTGGCCGCTGCGCCTTGCGCACTGGTTATTTCGATACCGATCACGCTGGTGGCCGCCATCGGTACTGCAGGGCGCAATGGTATTTTGATGAAGGGTGGCGTGCATATGGAAAATCTCGCCAAGGTACGAGTAATTGCCATGGACAAGACTGGCACGCTAACGCTCGGGCGACCGGAAGTTACCGATATTGTTGCGCTCAATGGCTATTCTGAAGTTCTGATTTTGGCTGGGGCAGCAGCGTTGGAGTCTCGTTCGCAACATCCGCTGGCTCAGGCAATTTTGAA
>NZ_SMCO01000050.1 GCF_004346685.1 Sulfurirhabdus autotrophica | reverse complement strand
GGCATCAGCTATGTTACTCAGTACAGCTACGATGGTGCCAACCGTCTGGCGAGCATAACCCCGCCTACCGGCGAAGTCCTCACCCTGGGCCGCAATCCTGCCGGCCATATTGACAGCGTCACCAGCCAGAACGGTACGGTCACCACCACCCTCGCCAAAAACATCGTCTACGACGGTGCCGGGCAGGTCACTGCCCAGACCCTGGGCAACGGCGTCAAACAAAGTGCCAGCTATGACCTCAGCGGCCACCCGGCGGTCTTCAGTGTCAACCGGGTAGATGGTGACCTGAATGGAGACGGTATCGTCAATGTAGCTGACGTTGCCCTGGCTGAGCGTATGGCGCTGGGTCTGCTACAGCCGACAGCCGACCAGCTCATGCATGGGGATGTAGCCCCTAATGCGGCTCCGGACGGCATCATCGATGCAGCGGATGTGTCGCGCATCAGAAGAAAGGCATTGGGGCTGGAAAGCTTCTGACAGACCGCACCAATACGCTAAGCAAGCAAAGCACGTACAAGCACAAATATAACGGGAGAGAACACATGAACGCACGGACAACTTTACTGCTGCTGTTATTGCCACTGATGGGGGCTATGGGCGGGTGTGTTGGAATGCAAAGCTTTGGCACAGCAGCAAGGGCAGGAGATACCGTCGCCTTGCCTGTGGGCTGGCTCAACCTCAAACGAGAAAACCTGACAGTAAAAATCACCGATGCGGGTTCCAACGTCACAACATATCTGCCAGGTAATACTGCGGTTAAAAGTGTAGTAAAGCTTTATCCGGATCCATCCTCTGGCCTTGTGGTAGGTGAACGGACACAACAGGATCTTGGAAACAGCGATTCAACTATTGCAAGTAATATAAATCAGTATGTAACCAGTGGCGACAGAGAATGGTGGCAGTCCACGCTTATTCTGAACTTGCCTGCAACACTGGTCCCCGGAAAAGCCGTTATCAATGTGACGGACAGCGCAGGTGGGCAAATTTACCCTATTTCTGTGGAGGTATTACCGGGTGTGGGGAGCGAGAACAAATTCAATGTTTATCGTGGTGCGGCGCAATTTACCATGAGTCTGTCGAATGTTTGGCCCAATTTCTTGAAATCGCTGGAGACAACAAGTCGCTATGCCGTCACGTTTAGCAATAGCAACCTTGACGCCAATGGCAACGAGATCGTGCCGCATTCCATTCAACTGGATGCTACCTATACGGCAGGCATCGGCAAACCCTGGGTCGTCAATCCGCGTGGTGATATCAAAAACATCATCTGGACTGAAAACGGCTCTAATCTGAGGATCATGGTAACCCCGACAAAAGGGAACACTCTAGGGTTAATGGTTCAGGAGAAAATCTACATCGCCGGCGGCATCACCGGCCTCTCACAGCCTATTGTCAAAGCCTACGACATCAACGGCACCCTGATGACCGGGGTGACTGCCACAGTCACTCCGCAATAAGCCAAGCCAAAGGGAACCCCACATGTTATCGCTCACCCGGCTCCTCACCACGCCTCTGCTGGCAGGCCTGCTGTTACTCTGTCATCTTAGTGCCCAGGCTGAAACCGCCAGCCTGCAACTGGACAACAACGGCAACATCACCCAGCGCAGCAACTCGCAGGGTACTACCACCTACAGCTATGATGCCTTGAACCGTCTGGAGACAGAGACCATTCAGGGGGGAAATACTCAGACCTTTAAATATGATGCTGACGGCAACCGCATGAGTGATGGCAAAGGCAGCTACACCTACAGCCCCAGCGCCAACCGCATGGCTACCCGGCTCGGTGCAACCGTGACCCTTGACCCTGCTGGTCACATTACCGCCGATGGCACTGGCCGTACCTATACCTACAACCAGGCCGGACAACTTGCCACCGCCAGCAAAGGCAGCTTGCTGGCCAGCTACTACTACAACGCCCAGGGCCAGCGCACCCGCAAGGTGACCACTGTCAATGCGCCTCAAGGAGC
>NZ_SMCO01000049.1 GCF_004346685.1 Sulfurirhabdus autotrophica | reverse complement strand
GGCATCAGCTATGTTACTCAGTACAGCTACGATGGTGCCAACCGTCTGGCGAGCATAACCCCGCCTACCGGCGAAGTCCTCACCCTGGGCCGCAACCCTGCCGGCCATATTGACAGCGTCACCAGCAAAAACGGTACGGTCACCACGACCCTCGCCAAAAACATCGTCTACGATGGTGCCGGGCAGGTCACTGCCCAGACCCTGGGCAACGGCGTCAAGCAAAGTGCCAGCTATGACCTCAGCGGCCACCCGGCGGTCTTCAGTGTCAACCGGGTAGATGGTGACCTCAATGGAGACGGTATCGTCAATGTGGCTGACGTTGCTCTGGCTGAGCGTATGGCACTGGGCCTGCTACAGCCGACAGCCGACCAGCTCATGCATGGGGATGTAGCGCCTAATGCGGCTCCGGACGGCATCATCGATGCAGCGGATGTGTCGCGCATCAGAAGAAAGGCATTGGGGCTGGAAAGCTTCTGACAGACCGCACCAATACGCTAAGCAAGCAAAGCACGTACAAGCACAAATATAACGGGAGAGAACACATGAACGCACGGACAACTTTACTGCTGCTGTTATTGCCACTGATGGGACTAATAGGTGGGTGTGCGGGGACGCAATCTTTTACCACGGCAGCGCGGGCGGGAGAAACTATAGCGCTGCCAGTCGGTTGGCTAAATCTCAAGAGTCAAAATTTGAATGTAACCATCACGCCCGCATCAGGGCCAGCTTTTACTAATGTTCAGGTAAAAGCAATAGTCAATCTTTATCCGGACCCTTCTTCCAAACTGATGGTCGGTTTCCGTACCAAGCAGGATCTAGGTAATGGAGATTTTAGTATTGGCAGAAATATCAATAATATTGTGACAACGGATGACAGAGAGTGGTGGCAAACTACTATTTTACTTGACTTGCCTGCCACTATACCGACAGGGGCTGCGAAGGTAAATATTACAGACAACGCAGGCAACACAATTTACCCGGTTAATGTGACGGTTTTGCCTGGAATCGCGCAATCCAATTTATTTAACATATATACCCCAGGTACAGGTGGGCAGGGTGCATTTGATTTCTTAAACACCTACCCAGCTGCACTCAAGTCCATGGAAACTGCTAACCGCTATGTTGTCACTTTTAGTGGCCAAGACGCCAGCGGTAACGATCTTATTCCACATTCTATCCAATTGCAGTTCACTCATACGCCAAGTGTGGGAGTGGCATGCGTCATTGACCCGGTCGCCTATCTGAAAAGCACAGTGTGGTCGGACGATGGTGCTACTTTGAAAGTGATGTTAACTCCTTCCAAGGGTAGTACCCTTACACAAACCTTGAGTAATAAGGGCTTAGTACAATTCAAGTTCTATGTCGCAGGTGGTATTACCAACCTTACTTTGGACCCATCCAGTGTCAAAGCCTACGACATCAACGGCACCCTGATGACCGGGGTGACTGCCAAAGTCACTCCGCAATAAGCCAAGCCAAAGGGACCCTCACATGCTATCGCTCACCCGGCTCCTCACCACGCCTCTGCTGGCAGGCCTGCTGTTACTCGGCCATCCTGGCGCCCAGGCTGAAACTGCCAGCCTGCAACTGGACAACAACGGCAACATCACCCAGCGCAGTACCTCACGGGGTACTACCACCTACACCTATGATGCCTTGAATCGTCTGGATACAGAGTCAGGTCCAGCCAAGACTCAAACCTTTAAATATGATGCCGATGGCAACCGCCTGAGTGATGGCAGTGGCAGCTACACCTACAGCCCCACGGCCAACCGTATGGCCACCCGGCTCGGTGCAACCGTGACCCTTGACCCTGCCGGTCACATTACCGCTGACGGCACCGGCCGTACCTACACTTACAACCAGGCCGGACAACTGACTACTAGCAGCAAAGGCAGCTTGCTGGCCAGCTACTACTACAACGCCCAGGGCCAGCGCACCCGCAAGGTGACCACTGCCAATGCGCCCCAAGGGGCACAGACCACCGTCTACCATTATGACCTGCAAGGTCACCTGATTGCCGAAACCAGCGGCACCGGCACCCCGATCCGCACCTATGTGTGGCGGGATGATACCCCGATCGCCCAGATCGAACACCAGCCCAGCCGCAAGATCTTCTATTATGAAGTG
>NZ_SMCO01000048.1 GCF_004346685.1 Sulfurirhabdus autotrophica | reverse complement strand
ACTATGATCCGGGGACGGGGCGGTATACCACCAGTGATCCGATTGGGTTGGCGGGGGGCGTTAATACTTATACCTATGTCGGGGGGAATCCGCTTAGCTTTACTGATCCATCAGGATTGAAACCACCCTCAGTAGTTCCAATCGTGATAGGCGCTGGTGCTGCACAGCAGAATGCATTAGTAGCACAAAATATTTCAAGTCCATATCAATTCTATAACCTTGTTAAAAATAATGGGGCGTGGGACTACAAACAATACGGTAGCGATCTGCAAGATTTCGGTAACTATAATTTTGGTGTAGTGGCTGCTGCATCAGGATTGTTTAATCTTCCGACGATATTGCAACAAGCTGGAAGAGCGCAGTGTGTTGCCGGGACAAGCAATCCTAAATGGGGCGATCCTAACAGTGGTCCACCGTATGGAGATGAGCCAAAGGATCAACGTTGGATCACTGAAGGCTGGAATGACTATATGTCTGGAATGTACGGTAAACCACGTTCACCCAGAGGACTTGGATTAGTGCCCGCTGCTGCAAATTTTTATTCAAATCATATACAAAAATCGCTAGATTATTGCAGCAGCAATGCTCAATGCTGGTAAGTAGAGGCATGTCATGAAAAGTCTATTGATAAAGAAAGTTTTATTTGGCATATTTTTTATATTGATATTGTTCTTGGGTATCGTATTTTTTGTCGGGCGACATTTTTTTCAAGGTATGGATATGATTTCATTATGTGGAGAAACTGTTAAACATGTTATCGTCTCGCCAAATAAAAAATATGTTGCAACGGTTTATGTGCGAAATTGTGGAACCACAACTGATTACGTAACACATTTGAATCTCAGAAATGCAGGTGATATTGAAAAACCTAATGCTCAAGGTGTAATTACGATTGGTGAAGTGTTCACTGTCCGAGGAAAGCAGAATATAGAGGCAACGTGGAAAGACAACGCTAATTTGGAAATACAGCTACTAGAAAATCATGCATCAATCTTATTGACTGATGGTGGAATTTGGAACTCTGTGCATATTCAAATTAAGAAATAACTGAATGGTCTAAATGGTGGATTAATACTTATACCTATGTTAGTAGCAATTCGATTGGTTGGGTTGATCCACTTGGGTTATGCGTTGAGGATCTTTGCATTGGTGAAGCAATTTTCACCGGGAGGCTTGTATATAATGCTTACCGTGCGTATCGCGCATATGAATCTTCTGTAAAACTAGCTGAAGCAATAACCGCTGCGCAGGAGAGTGCCAATGATAAGGGCAGTCAATGCTCTGTAGATAAAAACTCCCCTCCAACGCACCCCGATTTCGTACCTAATAAAAAGAAAAAAGATAAGGAAAAAATACCGTGGGATAAAAACAAGAAAGGCTATAAAGATAAGTACGGTGATTATTGGGAGCCTGTTCCTGATGGTCATAAAGGTACACATGACCCTCATTGGGATGTGCAAAAGCCGGATGGTAGCCATGTACCAAAATACCTTCCTGAGTAATAATTTGTTGGGAGATTTATGAAGCAGATTATTGAGTTTGGTAGTCGAGTTAAATTGATTACATTTCATGGCACTGAGGTATCTTTAGAGCCTGTGGCTCCGGAAGAGAACTTCTGGCAATTAGTAGGTGGTCAAGGTGTCGTTGTGAGTGAAAAATTTAAAGCACATTCGGCTTTTCCTGATAAAGGGAAACGAGCTTTGGTTAAATTTGATCATAGCTTGGATGAGTTGGGGTTGCTTAATCATAATGAAACACCCAATAGTATATGGATTTTTATTTCTGATCTTAAACCCGTTTAAGTTAAAGGAAATTAAAGGGGGCGATACCTTTTAACGAAGTTCATAGTTTCTTCTCATCTTCAATAAATGAAAAAGCCCCCCCCTGAAAATTTGGAATAGGTGACTCATTGCTGCTACTTTTCGGTCCCTATGTGACACGGTGATGACGGTCTATGAAGGATAGGTAGTACACATTAGCCTTTAGAGAAATTTACCATCTGCTAAACTAATTTGAGAAATGAGGTTATTTATGGATACTATAGATCCGGCACGATAAAGTTTGAACTTTTTGATTCGCCGTTGTCTTAAACGCATGGATAAAGAAGACGCAAGAAATCAAACACTGGAGCA
>NZ_SMCO01000047.1 GCF_004346685.1 Sulfurirhabdus autotrophica | reverse complement strand
ACTGAATATCGCTTTAATCATCGTCGTGATAATCTTTACCTTGGACTACTCAAATTGTTGAGACTAAACCCGCTTTAACTTCCTAAGACCCTAAATTTAATAGCAACCTCATGAATCAATTGAAACAAATGACAATGAACGTTGCCGTTTCTATGTTATTTTGCGCTAGCGCGGCACAAGCTGTTTATACCCCCATAGTGACCACCACCGTTAATAACTTTACCATGGTCGGCGCAAGTAATGGCTTGCTCGGTGGCGGCAATGAAGTAAATGTTACTTGGGACGGAACCTATCGCACTTCAGAATTGAATTCGTGTTTTTAAAAAGGCATAAAAATAACAATTTCTTTATTCTTACTAAACTTGGCTTTTTTGCTTTTTTCTTGGAGAACGTTATGAGATTTAATTTACGTATGTTAATACTTCTCGTCAGTTTACTCACAGGCATTCTGTCGAATAGTTTTTCGCAAGCATCTGTTGTAAATATAACCTCTGACACTAGTAGCATTTCTGCCTCAGCTGATGCATGTGACATGTATAACAATTCGACTTGCAGTTACTCTAGCACTGTTAATAATGTCAGTGGCTCTAACCCTTTTATTGCGAGCCTTGATTATGCACCTTCTAGTGGTGGTTTTAATGCATATGCTCACGCAGACATAAATTCGACAATTAGTTTATCGACGAATCTATTAACTGGTAGTGGGAATACTCATGCACATGTATATATGCCTAGTAATGGCGGATATTCTTCGGCCTATGCATCAAGCGCTGTAATTCTAAATTTTTCATTAACTTCGCAATCCAATTTTAGCCTCCTGCTTAACGGAAATACTTATGATCCAATGATGGGCACTTATAATTATGGCTCTAACATTTTCAATTTATCATCCGTTTCTACTGTAGGTGCATGCAATGGATGGGCTATGGCTTTTTCGCAAATCAATTCAAATATCAACAAGAGTGGTCTAATACCTGCATGTGATTTCAAATTAACTGTATCTGCATCAGCAGGACCAACATGGCCCACCAATTCTGGCGGTGCCAGTTACTCATATAGCTTGCAATTCACCCCTGTCGCTGCTCCTGTTCCTTTGCCTGCCGCGTTTTGGTTGTTTGTTTCTGGATTGCTGGGCTTGATGAGTGTGGGACGTAAATACAAATCAGCTTAATTGATTTTTTGCTCAAGAAAGTGATGGCTTTTTAGTTGGTATTTATGTTTGTGGGTATTCTCTCGAAGCCAATAAATTCTGTCAGGGGATTTTACATACCTATTCAGCTAATTAATCAACAAATAAATCATTGCCATAAAATCAACTGGTTGAATATTTTTGCACAATTTTTGAATGACATCTATAAGCTGCGCATTACTCACAATCATCGCCCCGCTCAAAATAGGATAAAACAATGAAAACCACTACTATGTTGCTTGCTGCCACCCTTAGTGTTGGATTGCTTGTTTCTTCTGGCATTGCAAACGCCACTTCCATTACCAGCCACTTTGGAACTACATCATATGACATAATAAATTTTTCAGTTTCTTCTCCAGGCGTGGTTGAGATTCAATATGCCGGAGGGTATTACAATCCGACCTTTTCATTATTTGACGGCAGTGGCGCACATCTGATTTCAAGCTACCCTTCTGATTATCTGACGCAGTCTCTTGGAACCGGCAATTACTCTTTGTTGGTGGGCGTTTGCTGCGATAGTATTGATTATGCAACGAACAACTTCATTGATGAACCTTTGATGCTCTCCCAGACTGATGGATACAATACTGGAAATTATTGGATTGGGGGGAGTGGGACGCTTTCTGGCATGCAAGCCTTTCTCGATGCGAGTTCCTATTATTGGCTTGCCCAAGGAGAAGCTTACTCACTGAATATTAGCAACAACGCGCAAATTAGCTCTGTACCCGCGCCTGCGGCGGCGTGGTTGCTAGGTTCTGGCCTGCTAGGCTTGATTGGTGTGTCCCGTCGTAAAGCTGCATAAAATTTTTTTGCACTTATAATGTCAATTGGAGAGCAATATCATGAATCAATTGAAACAAACTACAATGAGCGTTGCCGTTGCTATGTTATTTTGCGCCAGCGCGGCACAAGCTGTTTATACCCCTGTTGTGACCACGACCAATAACAATCTCACAATAGTAAGTGCTTCAAATTTGCTGACAGGCGGCACCAATGATGTAACCTTTACATGGGACGGTACTTATCGCACTTCAGTGGTGACGGATAACACTTATAATGCCACCTTGTCCTCGCCTACCGCCTTCGCCGGCAAGACATGGACTATGCACAATGTCAATATCTATGCGCCTGGAAATTACGTGTTTTATACAGGCTGCCCAGCAGGAAATCCTGCCTGCGGTGTTGG
>NZ_SMCO01000046.1 GCF_004346685.1 Sulfurirhabdus autotrophica | reverse complement strand
GGCGGCCGTGACAGGGACTGCCACCTACGGGCAGGCGCAGTATTACCATGCGGATGGGCTGGGCAGTGTTGTAGGGCTCTCCAATAGTACCGACATGACAACTCAGACTGAGCGTTTTGATGCCTGGGGCAACAAGATTGCGGGGACGATTCCGCAGAGTGCTCAATATGGGTATACTGGACGGGAGCCTGACGAGACGGGATTGACGTACTATCGCGCTAGGTTCTATGACCCGAGTATTGCGCGGTTCGTCTCCCGTGATCCGATTGGGTTGCAGGGCGGGATTAACCAGTACGCCTATGTGAATGGCAATCCGGTCAACTTCACCGACCAGACAGGACTGCTTGCTGGAGCACCGAATGGCGCTTCCTCGGGTTTCACTGGTAGGCCAGTAGATGACCCCTACTGGAATATAGTGGCTGCTGGCGGGGGCAGACCACCGGTTCAGCTCTGGCTGCCACTAGGAAATCTTGAGGCGGAGCCGACAGTTCAAAACTTAGGTTCGATGGCTCAAGTACGCCAAGTCGATGAGCGGATACAACGGTATAATCCAAATTATTGGGGCACTACAGGGGTTGGTGGGTCTGGTCCTACAGGAGCTGATGTACAGTCGGCACAGAATGTCTTGGCGGCAGAGCAGCAGGTGTTCCAGGGAAGGGTAAACGAATTCCGGCAGGCCCAAGGTAGATCAATTCAATATGAAACGATTGCAGTTACTCGTGCGATGAATCCGCAAAGTGGAACTATAGTGGATATTGTTAGTTCAAGCAACGGAAGGCTGCCCTCCGCGATAAGACAGATGCTTGGACCCAATGAGGTAGAAGCGAGAGGCTTTTCAGGTCACGCGGAACAAAATGGTGTTGCATGGGCGCAATCTCGCGGTTTGCAACCGCTGGTAACAGGGGCTACAAATCGAATTTGTAACATGTGTCAAGGCACGCTAATAGATAGCAACGTATTGCCCGGAAGTGCGCTCAAACCTGGCGGCCCTCTCTTTTGATGTTACTTGATGTCTCATGAAAGGTTGATTTATGCGTTACTTTGATCGCTACATGAGAGGCGAATACGAGGCTGTGTGGGCCGAACTGACAAATCTCGGTGCAAAAGCACAGCAAGCAGAAGTATTTGACGATGTTCGCGCCGTTGCATTGGAAACCATGCGCAGAGTGCGGGAGAATATCAATACGATAGTTGATCGTCTGGCCGGGCATGGTTACCGGTTCGATCAATATCCCGATGGCTCACCGATCCCCTATAGCTTTGGTCCGATAGTTCAGCCTTCGGGTGAGTTAGTGGCTCAGGTCAATGAATTCGAAAATCTGGCCGGTGCAATACCTCTTTCGCTAAGAATTTTTTGGGAAACCGTCGGTGCTGTGTCCTTGATGGGCCGAGTTCCAGAAGGTTGGCCAAGTTATACCGATCCGCTTGTTGTTCAGCCTCCAGACGCTTGCATTTTGGATTTTCACGATTGGCGAGCAGCCGTCGAAGAGTACGGAGAAAATGAAACTGGACCATTCGTCGCGGCTATAGCACCAGACATGCTTCACAAGGATAATGTGAGTGGTGGTGCTCCCTACGGTTTTTCCCTCCCTAATACTGCAATTGATGATGTACTCATGAATGAGAGGCATAATCTACCTTTTGTGCCATATCTTCGTCTTGCTATATTGAAATGGGGTGGGTTTCCAGGCATTGGTTTCGGCAAGCTCAGGGAAGAGTGGCACATAAAGGATGGGGGTTCGGATATCGAATGGCTGTTGGACCTGCGTACGGGTTTGATCGACTTTTAACGCGCAAGGGCAATGAATTACACCGGAGTTTTAAGAAGTAAAGATATCTCCCTATCACCCTTAAAGGGGTTTCCCCAACATCTCCAAAGCAACCTGACCACCTTTATGTCACCGGTGCTTCACGCTGTCAATAAAACTTTACTTGACGTGCTGTCCTTAATCAGAAAAACTCGCGTCTAGGGAGATTTGCTCTTTTACAGTTTGGGCAGTAGGGGTTGGCGGGTCGGAAAGCCGCGACAGTGCTAGGAAAAACGGCTGCGTTTACGACGAAAGTGCGTCGGCGGTGACGAATCTATTGGTTCGATCCGCGGTCTATTTTCCCAATGGGGACGGGGTCGCCAGAGTCATGGAGAAATGGTTGCATGAAGGGACTCTGCTTGGCGGGTTTCTCGTGATCACGGGCAATAATAACTCCTGTTGAGAACTCGCTACATCAGGTTGAGCGACACATTAACCGGCCTTCAGGTCGATATGCATGCATGAGTTTTGCGAAGACGATATAGCGAGCCGGTTATGCGGCGCACCCTGAGTATTCGTTAACGAACCCAAGCGCACCTGCGGATTCGAAATCGAAACTGGAAACATCGAATATTAGTGCCAATTATTCGTTATCTGCGGGTGAATGTCCTGCCTTCACTGACAGCTATCTGCCAGCTGTGATCAGTATCACTCAAAACAGGACGGAGTTATTATACCGTGCCAAAAGCAGTCACATGACGTCTGTGTCAGTGTAAATATGGGGGAGCCATATTTGTTATTGGCTGGTGTATGATACGTTAGTCCCCTATTAAGAGGGGTCTATAAAAAAATCTCGGGAGATCATCGGTATGAACAAATCTGAATTAATTGATGCTATTTCTGCCAAAGTACCTGACGTTTCCAAGCGTGCTATTGGTGATTGTATTGCCGCTTTCACAGAAACGGTCAGCAATATCTTAAAGAAAGGTGATGTGGTGATGTTAGTGGGTTTCGGGTCTTTCAAAACGAGCAAGCGTGCTGCACGTACTGGTCGTAACCCACAAACAGGTGCAGAGTTAAAAATTGCCGCATCTGTTGTGCCCAAGTTTAGCCCGGGTCAGAGGCTTAAAGATGCTGTGAACAAGCCCAAGCCTAAGAAGAAGTAATTCAAAAGAACAGGGACGATAACACCCATAATCATAAAAAGATTGGGTGTGTTCTGTTTAAATGTGCCTCTAAAAATAACGAAACCCAGAAACTTTGACCGATGTGGCGACCGCAAATGACTACCATCCGGTAGTCGTTTTGTACAATACTGAGTCTCATTAGACCGCAGGCTTACTGTACAGCCTGATCTTGCTCGAGGTTTACTGGAAACTGGATAAACTTTTTTGATTTCGTAAATTGCAGCAAAGCAATAATTTCCAACCTAAGCGTTAGGAGGGAATGGGTTTAACGAAAAGACGCCTTTTCAATGCCGGTGAAGTGGGAAAAAAATTGGTTGTAAATAATTAATAGTTGCATTATAGTGCAACTATGCATCTAATAAACATACAACCTCAAGAAGTATTTCAATCCCTGGCTGATCAAACACGGGTACGCATCATGC
>NZ_SMCO01000045.1 GCF_004346685.1 Sulfurirhabdus autotrophica | reverse complement strand
GGCATCAAGGTGGCGGTGAACCTGCGCTTCCCGGGACAGTATTACGATCAGGAAACGGGGTTGCACTATAATTACTTCAGGAACTATGATCCGGGAACGGGGCGCTATACTACCAGTGATCCGATTGGGTTGGCGGGGGGAAGTTTCTCAACGTACACCTATGTCGACAATGATCCTCTCAGCTACGTGGATCCAGATGGATTAGACAGGGAAGTGGTTTTCTGGTCTCCATTGCCTCATCTAGATTCTCTCGCTGGTCATGTTTCCTCTCGTGGTGGAAATGGTGAAAACAACTCTTTCGGACCGGAAGGATGGGATAAAACCTATCCCACTGCCGACGCATACATTGCACGTCAGACTGAAAACAATAAGCGAGTTGGGCTTGGCGTTGTTGTCGAATTAAATTCTAAGCAAGATGCAAAGTACGACAAATGTATGGCTGCGGCGAAAAGTAGTAATAGCTCGTACAACAAAGTGACTAACAATTGCACGTCATCTGCTCAAACATGTTTGATTAATGCGGGGATTCAATTTTCCACATCCATCTTGCCTGGTTCCTTCCAGCAAGAATTACTCAATAGTGGTTCAGTGAGGGCTATAAATTGGTACAAGCCGCCAAAATGAAACGAGCACTGTTCATTATTATCATTGGTGTCCTGTTGTTGATGCTATTTTGGCTATCTGTGGCAGGGTACGATATAGAGCTTTCATTAGATGCACCACTGTATCAGGATCATTTGAATATCCCGTTTGAGGACAGAAAGGTGTCAGCAAATATTAACAGAGGGGAAGTGCTTTCGGTCTATGGTTGTTTTGACAATAAGACTGATTTCTATTTTTACGTCATGCGTCCTAATGGGGTGTATGGTTATCTCTACGAGCTAAAATATAAAGCGGTAAAAAATTGGGTTCCGAGAATGGCAAAAGTTGATTACTTTTTTCGCGAACCGTTAGCCAATATTCAATGTTTGATTATGGTTCCAGAACTTTCACATTGACCGACATAATCTGATGTAATGTTCGCCACTTTTTATGTGTAGCCAGTGTAGATACTGTTATCCAAGCCAACCCCCATGCAAAGTTGGATCGAAATATTTTCCTGATTTAAGCACACCGAAGGCGACATGAATCAGCTTGCGTACCATAACCCCGAAGATGAGTTTGGGAGCTTTAACGAAGGCTGCAAGTTGTTCGTGGAAATATTTTCTCCATGTTGTTTTGTAAAATGTACCCATGACATTGAATGAAAGGGGCACAGACCACTGTCTACCACTATGACCTGCAAGGTCACCTGATTGCTGAAACCAGCGGTTCCGGCACCCCGATCCGCACCTATGTGTGGCGGGATGATACCCCGATCGCCCAGATCGAACACCAGCCCAGCCGCAAGATCTTCTATTATGAAGTGGATCATCTCAACACCCCGCGTGCGGCCATGGATGAAGCAGGCAAGGTGGTCTGGCGCTGGGAGTCTGATGCCTTTGGCACTACTGCTGCCAGTGAAGACCCGGATGGAGATGGTATCAAGGTGGCGGTGAATCTGCGCTTCCCGGGACAGTATTACGATCAGGAAACGGGGTTGCACTATAATTACTTCAGGAACTATGATCCTGGGACGGGCAGGTATACAACCAGTGATCCGATTGGGTTGGCGGGGGGCGTTAATACTTATACCTATGTGGGGGGAATCCGCTTTCGGATATTGATCCGTTCGGGCTAGAAGTAACTAGATGGGCGCGCCCTGCTGATCTTGGTCCAGGTGGAGTAGCAGGTCTACTTGTAGATCATCACTGGCTAAAGACTGATACTCTAGAAAGTGGTATGGGTCCTATGACTGGCGAAATTCCCGCTCAGAATGGTGAAAGTAGTCTGCCAGGTATTCCTGTGCAAACAAATGACCATACTGGACAGTCAAAGGAATCGAATGCCAAGCAGATACCAATACCATTTCCTGTAGATGAACAGTGCGTCAATTATGCTATTCGTTTAGGAAGAGCTTTAGGCAAGTTTGCGGCAGGCAACAACTGTCAGACGTTCGCGGATGATGTTCTGAACAAATGCCGGATTGATCCTAGATTAGGACACCCCAAAAATTGGGTATCAGGAAAAATATAATGAGTATTAAGTTTTGGGAGAAATCGATTTTCCGCTGGACATTATTAGTACTATCGGTGCTTGTGGCTATAGTATGTTTTTACTTCACTTTCGCGTATGGTTCACTATCTGTGGCACCATCGCTCTATCGCGAACGATATGAACTTCTTGCCAATAATAATTTGTATATTGGCATTACAAGTTTGTTGTTTGGCGTGTGCGCGTTCTTTTTTTTGAAGAGGAAAAGCAAAAAACGGTAACTTTGTTTTTTGTTTCCTCGCATAAGGGGCTATCGTTATAGTGCCGAATTATCTCTTTTTCTATTTTTCAGTAAATAAAAAGCCAATCCCTCCTGCAAACCTGAGTAAGTGACTCCTTGTAGCTGCTTTTCGGACCTTAGTAGACAGGGTTGTGGAGTTTAAAGTGGTTTTTATCCTGTTATGACATGGGGTAGTAAAGGAGCTACTGCTCTCAAATGGTGTGAAAAGGGTGATGTATGGAAGTTTGGAACAACAGTGAATCCCACTACACGCTATTCCCAAAGTTATTTAGATAATATTGGTGAGTTCGGCGTAAATTATTCTAAGGAATTCGGGGGGCCGTTGAAAGATGCGCTTTCTATAGAAGCCATGAAAATAAAAAATTATTTGTCGCAAACAGGCCACCTGCCACCAGGCAATAAAATGATTAAATAGAGAATGCACATGAGATTAAATATTTTGGGGGACTTCGATTCGGAGTCAGGTGTCGGTCAAGTTTTAGATGCGCTATCCGACAGTGGCTATCGGTCTTACTTCCAGGAAAAAGTTTACGGCACAGGTCTAATTGGGGTTACAGTCATAATGATGTGCCAAGATCCTAAATTGAAGTTAAAGCGGCGGGTGCGTTTATCGAAAACAGACAGGAAATTGTACATAGATATCATGCTTGATCTTTTAGAGATGAAAGGTGCAACCCCGAACAAGCGAAAGCGAATTGTCGTTGAGCGATTATCAAAAGAGGTTCCTGAAATTGTCTCAAAATACAAAATGGATGACTTCGATGGTGCTCGCTTTCTTGATGATTTTGAAATTTGGATTGTTCAGACGGGTTGGCTGGAACTAAATTGATGTTGCACTGAATCTCCCCATTATTAATCGACACTTCTGAGTCGTACACTTATGACTTAATGGAGCAGCCTGCGTAGGGCGCTATCTTTATTGTGTAAATGCGCCCCAAGGAGCACAGACCACCGTCTACCATTATGACCTGCAAGGTCACCTGATTGCCGAAACCAGCGGCACCGGCACCGGCACCCCGATCCGCACCTATGTGTGGAGGGATGATACCCCGATCGCCCAGATCGAACACCAGCCCAGCCGCAAGATCTTCTATTATGAAGTGGATCATCTCAACACCCCGCGTGCGGCCATG
>NZ_SMCO01000044.1 GCF_004346685.1 Sulfurirhabdus autotrophica | reverse complement strand
GCGTTGCTGAGGGTGTTGAGGTCACCTCTGCGGTATTTGGGTGGGGTGGTGGTCGTGTCATCAGCCGTGTAGTAGGTGTAGCGGGTGATGTCGTTGACATCGGTACGTGGGCCGTCGACGCTCTTGAGCAGGTTGATCAGGGTGTTGTCGGCACTGGTGGTGTAGTTGTAGGTCCAGGTGCGGGTCTTGCTGCTGGCGGTGTCTTTGATGGTTACGGTGGTGAGATTGCCGACCCCGGTGCTCGACAGGTTGTCGCCATCATAGGTGTAATGGGTGACCCGTTGCAAGACGTTGCCGGCATCTTTTTCTCGGACTTCGGTAGGCAGTCTGAAGCGGTTATGCCAGTCGGTTTCGATGGTGCGGGCTTCGGGTTTGCCCTGGGCTTCGATGCGGGTGGTTTCCAGATTACGGGTCATGTCGTAGTCGTACCAGGTGACGTTGCCGCTGAAGTCGGCGCGGGTTTTTATGTTGCCGTTGGCGTCGTAGGTCAGGGCGCTGGAGGCGGCACTACAGCCGGAGCCGCCGGGCTGGTCGGTGCCGGTGCTTTTGACAACACCTAATACAGTGGTGAAGTTGTAGGTGCGTTGAAAGCCCCGAGGATCGGTGACCACGGTGTACGGGTTGCCAGTGATGGGGTTAGTTTTGTAGGTGAGCTGGTAGTTGTCGATGCCAAGAGCAAGTCCGGGGGCGTGTTCGCTGGAGGTAGCACGCCCTTGACAGTCGTATTTCCAGTTGGCGTAACGGGTACCATTTGCACCCGTGCTATCGCCACTGGTGGTATCGATCATACTAGTCAACGCATTTGGGAACCCCACCGGGTTGCCAATGCAGGCTGCACCGTTGTTGATATTGGCAGACTCGTTATAAACGTAGATACGTTGGGGATTGTCGTTTGAGTCTGAAAGTGTATTGTCTGGGTAAATGACCGCTGTTAAGTTCGAAAGTGCATCATACTTAAATCGATAAATTGCCCCACTAGGATCAATAAACTGAGTAATTTTCTCGCGTACCCCATACCTGAATCGAATTACTCTGCCATTGGCGTCTTGTACTTTAATCAAGCGCCCAGCAGGCAGCGGCATGTTAATTGCACCGCCCTCAATATAAATATCACCGTCAGCACCTGCCGTACCATCACTATATTTAAATGTTAACGCGAGCTTGTTCCTCTGCTGAGTTGAAGTGAGCCTGCCACTGGCATCATACGATTCGATAGAATCATCCAGCGACACTCGGTATTGCCAGCCTATTCGTATAGAGTTTGCATCGAGTATTTCTTGTAGCTTGTCGGTGGTATCTGCATCTGTGCCCCAGACCGTTCCATTCTTTTGGTACCGAATTACTTTACCATCGTTTCTAAAAACAATGATCGAGCCGTCCACATCGGTTTGTATCATACTGTCAAATGAACTGCGCCACCTTCTCCCAAAAGAAGAGATTTGGCTGTCATTATGATTATAGGATAGCGAGAAATCCATGCCG
Organism: Sulfurirhabdus autotrophica; assembly: GCF_004346685.1. Taxonomy (NCBI): domain Bacteria; kingdom Pseudomonadati; phylum Pseudomonadota; class Betaproteobacteria; order Nitrosomonadales; family Sulfuricellaceae; genus Sulfurirhabdus; species Sulfurirhabdus autotrophica. The sequence continues at coordinate 2,111 of NZ_SMCO01000044.1, read as the reverse complement.
CTACCGCTTTGCCAAATAGGTTCATGTTGGAATTTATTGCCGGATCCAGTAAGAATAGGAATTCCTACGCACTGGTTGGGTTGCGCGCCATTATTTTTACCGCCATGACAAGTTTGGCCTATTTTTGTTTGGCCGGTTGGGCAGGCTGAAATACATTCATCAAAAACTGAAGTTGCATCATATGTGCAGACGCACAGTCCGGCATTACGGTCTACTGAAAAGGTTTGATCATTATGGTAATAATCACTCCCACAATAAGCCATCCCAGGCCAGCGCTCATCATTATTATTGACGACTCCTTGTAAGATACTTGTATATAAACAACTATACTGGTATGGACTGACACTAATGCTTGGGTTACCCTCAGTCCAACGCCCAAAGCGTGGGTTTGAAAATACTGGGCCATATTGTGCATTCTCTGCCTCGAGAAAAATCTGGCATGCTGCTGGGCGGGATTCTGCATCATAACCAAGGACTGGTCCTGTACCTGTGAACCCAAAAAAACGTAACGGTGGAGCAAATGTCCCCGCTGATGAGATAGTAGTCATAAACAAGAACATATAAACCACCAGAAGCACAGTGCGGGGTAGTTGCAAATTGTAATCCATCAGCTTTACGCTTGTGCTTTTTACAACCTGAAAACATCGAAATAGACAAATCACGCAGACGAATGCCGCATGCAAGAACCCTATCCCCAATTTCCCAATTGCCATTTACTTTCCTGCCGTATTTGTTATAAGTTGTAAAGTTGTAGGCATAGCAACCAATGCTAAGCTACTTGGTTCCTGCCTATGACGTTATTGTTTATTAATTTTATGACATTATTGTTTGCAGGTGGTTAATTGTCAATCAGCGTTGGTGGTTGCTAGAGAAGCTATTTGACGGTCTCTTGTTGTTAATGGTTGTCAGACTCCTGCCTGGCGAACGTGCTGCTAACACGCCATCAATTTTTTCCCATGATAAATAAAAATATTTTGCACTCAATCCCAGCTCGCCCGTCTCAAAAAATGGGCTCCATAAACGGGGCCATCCCAAGTGCTACAACCCCAGAAATAATTACAACTCGTAGTCTTAAAGAAGGTCGGCGGCGAATAAAAACTGCCAATCCAACTGCAACAGCAAGCCATGACGATGCAATCAGGAGATGAAACGGGAGTTGTACCGCTGTTGCGAAGACATAATCCAGATTTGCTCAGATGAACTCATATTCCATCACTCCAGATTCTCTGCATTGATTCGCGTGTCCCCTTTGTTAGTTGTTGTTGATTTTTCGTGTTTTCCTTCGGAGAACTGCCCCCACTAATCCATATAAGGTTAAGATCAGCAGTATAGAGACCATCCATCCAAACAGGATATTATGGCCGCACATAAGGTCAAATGCCCAAAGTCCATTTATCGCAAATAAATAACATCCTAAATCTGCAAGAAGCTTAGACAGGACGACGACCACAAGAAATAATGCTAAAATTTTCATCTGATCCTACCCCCTATTTTGAACATGTACATTGCTGCTTGAAGAGATCAATTATGTTTCTACCCTTGATAATTGCCTCCTTACGTTGCTGTGCCGATGGGTACTTATCCTCAAAGATATGTTTTAGGCTGACCGATCCGTTATATACCTTAAAACCATGCCCACCTGCTGCGCTATCCTCTACAGCATGTAGCGCCCGACCTAAGCCTTGAGCGTCACAACGCTTCAATTGTTGCATTACGTAATCGTAGTAGCGCTGATTTGAGGTGGCATCAGATTCTCCTGGTCTTTTCATTGCGTGCCAATCGGTGTTTTTTATTCCTTGCGAACCTGGGAGAAAATCTGCCAAGACAGACCACATAATCGCATCAGCAGCCAAGTTTTCCGGAAGTCCTTGTCCATTGACCGCATTTGCAGATAGATCGAGGTGAACATCAGACGTAAAAAGTCCGAGTGGATCAGTAACCCCAAGTGGATTGTTTTCTACATATGCGAACGGATTAATCCCCCCCGCCAACCCAATCGGATCACTTTGGGTATAGCGCCCCGTCCCCGGATCATAGTTCCTGAAGTAATTATAGTGCAACCCCGTTTCCTGATCGTAATACTGTCCCGGGAAGCGCAGGTTCACCGCCAC
>NZ_SMCO01000043.1 GCF_004346685.1 Sulfurirhabdus autotrophica | reverse complement strand
ACTATGATCCGGGGACGGGGCGGTATACCACCAGTGATCCGATTGGGTTGGCGGGGGGCGTTAATACTTATACCTATGTCGGGGGGAATCCGCTTTCGGATATTGATCCGTTCGGGTTAGATTGGAAAAGCACGCTCAGCGACGCTGCTGAATCATACCTCCAGTGGCGTCAAAATAATTTCAATACCCTAGAAAGAGCCATGAATGGCGACCAAGCTGCTAACATAGATGTTGCAATGGGATTGGTTGGTAGCGTTGGTCGGCTTGGTTCAGTTGAGCAGTGCGTTGCAAAGGGGGCATCAAAGATCGATCGAGGAGCGTTCAAGGCTGAACGAGAGGCTTTCTGGAAGGCCGAAGCCAAGAACAACACTCAGAAGTACAACGCCGAAGATCTTGTGAGGATGAATAATGGCCGTGCGCCCACTGGTCCCGATGGGCATCCGATGGAGCTACATCACGTGGATAGAACGCCTGAAGGTGGTATACAGCCGATGAGTAGAACGGATCACCGTCTTGGCGATAACTACAAGAAGAATCACCCGTAGGAGAAGGAAATCGTGGCGACTAATGAAATTTTTGACAGTGCGGTTAGATCAGACGGCGACCTCGCCGGGGTTTTTGAGTATGACGGCGAATCCGGCTATTTCTATCTCTACAAGACTGAAGGTGGGCAGGGCCATAAGATCATCGACTCTATTCATATCCTGTCGGGTGAGCCGGACTTTACTGAAGCTGATGTCTTAGTGCGCTGGGATACAGAAGAGGAAAAGGTCGGTTTTTTCATCAGGGGTGTGTTGTGGGCGATATTCGATAGCCACGACTATACTGGCCACGGTGGAAATTATAGGCCGGACGCTAAACCAGGCTTGTTACCTGAGGTTGTGAGGGGGTTTGGCATCGTTTTGTAATGCCCCTTTGTTGCAAAGGGGGGAGGTCAAACTTTCGAGCGTGTTGCGAGCAATGCGGAACTGCAAGCGACACAAAAAACAGCCCGCTTAGGGCACAATCGTTATTGCGCCGAATGATCCCTCTTTCTCTTCTTCAATAAAAAAAGCCACTCCTTCCGGCAAACCGCGCCGGAGGTGTATCTCATGCGTGGTGTCAAGGGCCGCTACACTCTCTCCCTTGACGGAATCGGCAGCTAAGAAAAACGCTTCTATGCCAACGTATTGCATGGCAGAATGTGCCTCTAGGAAAAATTGTTTGAGATTGAGGGGAAGCGTCTTCGGTTGTTGAGCTGAAAGCCGCATAGCGGTTAGAGAAATTGGCTGCGATTACGACGAGTGCGTGTCGGGGTCAATCATTTATGGGTATGTGGGGGGAAATCCGCTAAGCTTTACTGATCCAAGTGGTTTAATTGTTGGATTCTTAGAATTGCTGGCAAAAGTCGGCGTTAAAACAGTTGAAATTGCTAAACAGTGCGTTGCAAAGAAGGGATGGCGTGTTGGTGATGATATCTACGCTACAACTAAAAAGGGAACAGACCCAGCTTGGTCAACTGTACGAAGCCGTTTCTGGAAGAACGAGGGAGCGACAGAGGGAGCAGCTGAAAAATACGGAGCTGAAAATCTCGATCGAATCCGTGCCGGTAAAGCGCCGCAGCGCTACAATGCCGATAAAGGAGGGATTGAGTCAATGGAATTGAGTCACGAGCCGATTCCTGCACGTGATGGTGGGCAGAATGTTGTGCCTAAGTGGCCACAAGACCATGCTGCGGTTGACCCTTTTCGCCGTCCAGGATATTGATGAACCCTACACTTGCAGAGCGATTTATCGCAGAAAATGGTGCAGCAGTTGTTGTTGATGGAGTTACTGTTGTTAATATGTACCGACGCCCAGTTAAACATGAACAGAAGATTGCCTTGCACGTATTAAGTGCAGTGCAGCAACCCATTCAAGGTTTACGGATCAAGTTAAGCGAAGGTACTATCCGAATCAATAACCAAGACCTTAAAGAAGTGGTTGTGTGGCTTGACACGGCCCCACCTGATTTAGAATTCTTGTGCAACCCAAAAAATGGTTCAAGCTCAGAGCTTCGAGTGTGGAACTGCTGGAGAGATTCAAATGGAGTTATGCAGGCATGGTTGGGTAATGCGGGAATTGTCGCTGAAGAAACAGCCAAAAGTGTAACTCTTCGATGTAGTACGGGTACGGGAGTGTTTGATCCAAGTCAACTCCGAGTTGAATTGCAGTTCATGTGAACTGTTGCTGTAACTATGGCTGCGTTCATTGACTTAATTGATTCTGTATACAGGGTAAGCCCACGCAGAACTCAATCGTTATTGTGCCGAATGAACTCTCTTTACTCATCGCCAGCATCAAGAAAGGCCCGCCCAGATTGTGATTTATGGTGAATACTGAGCGCTTCCGATTCAATTCTGTTTTTTCTCGCAGGCAAAGCAACGGGAGCCGCAGGCCTGCTTCTGCATCGTGTAAAGCCTTACCCTGCGCCAAGTTTACGTATCCTGTAGCCGAATGCCCAGGGAAACCGAGGCCTTTGGTAAGGTTAGAAAACGTTTAAGGGATGCCTCATCCGCCATCAAATGACCATCGCGGAGCACTCCGACGACATAATTGTGCGGCATCGCCACCATAAAAGTAGCTGTTACTGCTGAAGCAGTTTTTGTGTCGATTGTACTTTAAGTCATCGGTCCGACGTTGCTCAGCTGAGTTATATCTTTGGTATCAAACGTTTCAAAAGCGGAAGTTCACCTTTCGCCAGGTAATGACCGCAAGTTGCCCAACAAGAGACTGTCGAATAGCTTCCCTAAAGTCGAATAGCTTCCCTAAATACGACCACCAACTCTGATTGACAATTCCCCACCTGCAAACAATAATGTCATAAAATTAATTAACAATAACGTCATAGGCAGAAACCAATTTGTTTCGCATTGGTTGCCATGCCAAACGTCTTAACAACTTATAACAAATACGGCTGTTTAGTTACAGACATTGGGGAGAGGGGGATGGGGTTCTTTCGTGCAGCGTTCGGTCGCGAGTTAATTCTGGTTGGGAAAGTCATTCATTATTTCTCTAGGGTTACAGATATTAATCTGTCACCAAAAGTGATGCTCTTGACTCTCTTGTTTGTTTCTCTTGGTTTGACCTCGATGACATCTTTTTCTGATCAATGCGTTAGGGTTACTACTCCAATCAAAAAATGGGAAGCTGCTAATGCTAACAATTATGGTTATGGCAGCACCCCACTTGAGGCATGTAGGTTGGAATGGGGAGCTCCAAAACCATGCACAAACCAACCTGGATATTTTTGTTCTGGAACTGATCACGTTATCCCTGTATATCAAACCAATACTGCATATCAGTGTATCAATTGGACGCCATTTGGTGATGGTTATACGGTTGTTGGAAGTAACCTCGCCCAAAGGGTAAATTTGTGCCCGGCAGGCTATGATCTTAATCCAGGCCACTATTGGGATGAAACAGACGTTAATAGTGGAGTAACGCCACTTTGTGTTTTAAGTAATACGCCACCTGCTCAGTGTCCCAATGTGGTTGATGTGAATAAAAATATTGGAGCTCCCCGCTGTAATGGCACGAATCCAATCAATGATGCTAATGGTAATAAGTTCCAATTAGAAATCGACTATATCGGAACAGGTCCATTCCCGCTTCAACTCACACGTGCCTACAACAGCCAGCAAGAAGGTGGCGGAGGATGGCGCTGGAGCT
>NZ_SMCO01000042.1 GCF_004346685.1 Sulfurirhabdus autotrophica | reverse complement strand
AATGGCAAGTCACACCTCAAAAATTCAACAACAGCAACTATGCGTGGAAAAACGTCAGGAAATGGCGCGGGGTGGCCTGAATTGGCCGTCCGTGGGTGAAGGTGCAATAACTGGGGATGAATAAGGGATTTGACCGTTTGTAAATACGGGGAAATCAGAGGACCAATAACTGAGTAACCCCATAAGATTTCCAACAACATGACACCAGTGGTTGCATGGAGTTTGCACCGTAACAAGTTTTGCCGTATCTGTGCTGGTAACAGACTGATCGTTGTCTAATGCCACACTCTGTTGTTCGTCGAGCAACAAGTCGGCCACAGCTTCTTTGTTAAACGTCCAGCCGCCAACGTTGATCACGAGTGTGATCACGAGCAGAAAAATAGTGTGACGAATATATCTCTTCATGTCTTATCTTTGAATGACATCAACTCACGCCTTCGGCATGAGATAGCGCATGTATTTTAACCATTCCCTAGTCACAACTCTGGTCTGACGACTCGGTTTTGGCTACTTCAGCAAAAGATCGCATTGACACAGTAATAGACAACACCGCTAAAAATATATATTTATTCATTCCAATCTCCTATGGCAATTGAATCAAACTCAGGATTAGGTTAAACGAGTCAGTCAACCTTGCTTCAAGTCATTACGTTTTAACAAGTACTCTTCGCGATCGATTTCTCCTCGAGCATACCTTTCTTCCAGGACGGCCAGCGCATCGGGCTTTTTGTCACCATCCGTGGCGTTCGAAAGACGGCTTCCCATCAGATACTTCACCACCACCAGCACCAGCAATATCGGAATCAGCCAGAAAAACGCCATCCCTAGCCACCCCAACCAATGCCAGCCCATACCGTAACCGTCATAATTCATCCACATTCTGTGCTCCTTCAATATAGGTACTGGGTAGCCTGCCTCAATGAAACCGCTATCGCGAGGTAACTCTCCTACTTAGCGGCATTAGCCTGCATATATCCGAGAACTACTTGCAACTCCTCTGGAGTCGGCGCGGCAATAGCCATACCGCTGTTTTGCTTCATCCATTGCATGCGCGCATTCATGCGTCCTACCACCGGCGCCCATCCGGGGGCACTGTGCAGAGCAGGCGTGGGAATGCCATGGCACTGCGTACAGTACTGATTGACCAACCGCGCCCCTGAGGACTGGGGTTCCGGCAACTGCGCCGGATCTACACCACGCGGCATCGCTCCACCCATCATCATGCCTTCCGTCATGCCACCCCAACGGCCACCGCACATGCCTTGCGCCAATTTCTGGCCAGTTGCGCCTCCCTTCGACAAAATCTGCATGTCGAAGGGGTTGTCTTCAGCCTGTGCAACATGAACTGTAGATAGACAAATTGCAACCGCTGCGCCGGCAGCCATTTTTGAAACAGTTTTGCTTTTTCCCATGATTTACCTCCTTACCATACAGATCAGAAGAAACAATTTCCTTGTGGAAAACCTACAAAGCTTGAAGTGCTTTAACCAGCTTTAGCCTAACCTCACTGGCCAACGCTGTGATTTCAGGCTTGCCAACCAGATCCATTACCGCATTCGGATCCATGAATTCCACATGAACCTCCCCGGCTTCATCCTGCCGCACCACGACGTTACAAGGAAGGAGCAAACCGATGGATGCTTCGCTTTCCAGAGCGCGGTGCGCCAAAGGTGGATTACACGCACCCAGTATTCGGTAAGGCGACATGTCCAGGTTGAGCTTCTTCTTCATTGCGCCCGCGATGTCAATATCGGAGAGTATGCCGAAGCCCTCGCCCCGGAGTGCTTCGGTCACATGCCAAATCGCGTCGTCGAATGACTTGTTAACGGTTTTTCCGAATCCGTACTTGATCATTTTGGTGCTCCTTTCGTCCAGTTAAAATATACTTCACAATAACGTCTGTCATGTAAGACCCTTCAGCAACCCCAGCATTTCCTTATAGTGTCCTCCCGCCCGATCCATGGCGAACTGATACATCAAAGCATTCCCGGTAAATTTGGCCATCTCTACATCCATTTCAACGGTATTACCATCAATACTGGCCTGTTGGGGAACATGATATTTCAGCGGAATGCTGGAATATCGAATTGTTGCCTGATGGGACAAGTGTCCTGCGGAGGTTGCCAAAAGTTTTCCAGCCAACCCTAGCACTATCGTCCTCGAAATACGCAATGCTTCCTGAAAATCAATATCGACTGCCTTGTAACCGGGCGTATCTGCATTTGCGATATTCGATGCCAAAAGCTGCTGACGATAGGCTCGCAGCCCCAGTGCAATTTCATGAACCTCTTCACCACCTTCTTTCTGTTGCAGCCCCGTTAGGGGAATGTGTCCGGCTTCATTGACCGACGACAAGGAATTTACTGTTGGGGCCGTCTCTTGGGGAAGTGCCGCGTTAGCTAAAGCTAGCTTATACGCAGCAGAGAACGTCTGCGTTGCTCCCTGACTTGAAAAATCATTTTCAGCTGCCAAGGGGAGGGCGCTATAGGTTACATTACCTATTCCATTTATCTGACTCATAAGTCATCTTTTGATCATTAAAGTCCAAAAATATGGCGCCTGCCGTTCCATGAGCGCCCGCTAGCTCTGTTACACATCATCACGTTTCTGCTGGTGTTTCCGCAGGTTTACCTCATGCAAGTCGACCATCCAAACCCCCTGCACGTGTCTCGTTTAATCAAACAGTTCGCGCAGAAAAGACTTATGTTGCCTGTCCCGATGGTCGTCATCGCGGTAATAGCGTTCCTGTCTCACCGTTTCGCGTGCTCTGTCAGGGGAATCAACGCGTGACCTGTCGCTGGCCTGTCGCTCCGCATACTCGATAAACTTGTCCAACTCGCCGCGATCCAGCCACACACCGCGACACTCAGGGCAATAATCGATTTCAATTGCCTGTCGCTCGGTCATCACCAGATTCACTTCTTTACATATCGGGCATTTCATTTTTTAATTTCCATCTATCAACAATGACATGACTTGTCCTTCCGTCAAGCCATCCACGGCAATGACGCGCGCATCATTAACAATCAATACAGGGCAATGACGAATATTGAACCGCTCCACGAGCTCAGGGTGCTCCTCAGCGTAATAACGCTCAAAGGTAAGTCCCAAATCGTTCAATTCCTTCTCAATAAAGTCACAGTGACATGTATAGGTAGTAATGAGTTTTAGTTCCAAAATGTTTCTCCTGCTACCAATGTATATTACTCAAAGTTATTACCAACCCGAAGACACGCCAAGTTTCCTGGCTACAGACCACATTACTGCGTTGTTATGTACGTAACATGCGCAACCCACTCGCAATTACCACAAACTCGCTGATCTCATGCGCGATCACCGCCATCGGTAAGGTAAAGACTCCTGCGACAGCCCCTGCAACCAAACTCCCAATCACAATGATCGACAGTCCGAGATTCTGCTCAATTACCCGCTGGTTCCGATGGCTGAGCGCTACGGCATAAACCAGCCGGGAAAGATCATCCCCCATCAGGGCCATGTCCGCCGTTTCCAATGCCACATCGGTTCCTGCCGCACCCATGGCGATACCTACGTGTGCAGCTGCCAACGCTGGTGCATCGTTCACACCGTCGCCGACCATTGCAACCTTGCCGTAGCGCGCGGTCAATTCGGCAACCTTGAGTGTTTTACCTTCAGGCGAGAGTTCCGCGTGCACTTCATCTACACCCACTTGTTGCGCAATAGCTGCTGCTGTAAGTGAATTATCTCCGGTCAACATCACAACCATTTCTATACCTGCCTGTTTCAGATCGGCGATGGCTTGCACAGCTTCCGGCCGTAGCGGGTCAGCAATGGCTATCATGCCGTGAAGCTCACTTTCAGTTCCAAGCAAGACTACTGTCTTGCCTTGGCTCTGTAATTTCGCTATCTGTGGCGAAACAGTTTCAATTGAAAGTCCTAGTTCGATAAACAGTTTAGGGTTGCCGATGTATAGCTGTTCCCCTCCAACATTTCCCCGTGCGCCTGAACCAGTCATCGACTGAAAATCTTCAACTGGGCGAGACTGTATGCCGTCGGACTTGGCGCGATTCAAAATTGCCTGAGCCAGCGGATGTTGCGAACGAGACTCCAACGCTGCTGCCCCAGCCAAAATCAGAACTTCAGAATAGCCATTGAGCGCAAC
>NZ_SMCO01000041.1 GCF_004346685.1 Sulfurirhabdus autotrophica | reverse complement strand
CTTTTGATTTTAGCTGCCGCCTCCTTCACAAAACCGTCCACGTCACGTCCTTTCACGTCCATCTGGATGACGGCATAACGTTGCAGCTGTTCGCGCCGTACGAAGGAATAACCTTCATCCAGTTCCACCGTGGCGACTCTGGACAGTGGCACTAATGCACCACTCTGCGTACGAATCGGAATGTTGTTGATAGCTTCAACGCTGTTGCGGAATTCAGGTGCAAGCCACACCTGAATGTCGAAACGCTTGACCCCATCGATCAACGTACTCACCGCCTTGCCGCCGATACCGGCCTGCACCACCTCAAGAATGTCATCGGCGTTAATGCCGAAGCGTGCAGCGGACTCCCGATTCACCTTGATTACCATCTGCGGTTTACCTTTGTTGGCCTCCAGTGCAAGATCAGACACGCCCGTTACCTTTTGCAGGACGGCCTTGATCTCGCTAGACTGACGATCAAGTTCAGTCAAATCTTCACCATACAGCTTCAGTGCCAGGGTTGCGCGCACGCCTGAAATAAGCTCTTCCACACGCATCTGTATCGGCTGGGTGGCTGCGAACACTGCTGTTGGCACAACCTTTTCCAGAGATTCCTGCATTTCATGTGTCAGCGCCGGAAATGATATTGCTTCTGGCCATTGATCATGAGGCTTAAGATCCACCAGAATTTCCATATAGTTAACATCTGCCGTCTCACCAATTTCCGGGCGTCCGATCATCGCGATAGCCGATTTCGTTTGTGGAAACTGCTTGAGCCTTGCTTCAATTTGCTGGGAAATACGGATTGACTCTTCAAGCGAAGTAGAGGGAATGCTGGTCACACGAAACATGATCCCGCCTTCCTGTAGCGTTGGCATGAACTCCTTGCCGAGAAAAGGAAAGATAGCAATCGTCGCCACCAGCAAGACCAACGCCCCGCCAATCACCTTGCGCTTGTTTTCCAGCGCCCAATCCAGCAGCGGCAGATAAAGTTTTTTTGCCCATCTCACTACGAAGGTATCTTTTTCTTCCTTCGGACGAAGGATTAATGCCGCCAATACTGGCACCAGGGTGAGGGTTAGAATCAAAGAGCCAACCATGGCAAAGGTGATGGTCAGCGCCATCGGCTTGAACAGCTTGCCTTCTAGCCCGGTTAGCGCAAACAGGGGTAGGAATACCACGATGATGATTAAAATTGCGAACGCAGTCGGATTGATCACTTCCCGCGCCGCTTCCAGGATAACGTGCGTCTGATTGACCACCTGCCCCACCTTGTGGCTAAGCAGACGAAAGCTGTTTTCCACGAGTACAACCGCACCGTCCACCATCATGCCGATTCCCACTGCAAGCCCAGCGAGTGACATCAAGTTGGCTGACAAACCCCACTGCTGCATCAGAATGAAGCTCATCAGCATAGCCAGCGGCAGTGCAAGAATCACCACAATCGCAGAACGGATTTCTCCCAGAAACAAATACAGAATGATGGCCACTAAAATCGACCCCTCGACAAGGGCATTCTCAGCGGTTTTAATCGCTTTTTCCACCAACTCGGTGCGATCATAGGCCGTGTTAATGGTCACGCCTGCTGGTAACGCCTGCTGTACCGTTTTTAGCTTTTCCTTGACCGCGTCCACCACATTTTTGGCGTTTTCACCAATACGCTGCAACGCGATGCCTAGTACAACTTCCTCTCCGTTCTTGGTGATGGCACCAGTACGCAAAGCGGGTGCTTCTTTCACTTCGGCTACGTCGCGTACATATATTGGCGTTCCACCCTTTTCGGTGATTACGATGCTGCCGATTTCCTGCGCATTGGCAACCAGCCCCATGCCGCGCACCAGGTATTGCTCCTGACCGAGATTGACGTACTGTCCCCCGACTTGACGGTTATTCAGATGCAACGATTCCATCACAGCCTTGAAAGTCAGGCCATACTTGATCAGCTTTTGAGGATTGATCAACACCTGATATTGCTTTTCCTGCCCACCCCATGATGTAACATCGTCCAGCCCTGATGCAGTGCGTAACACCAAACGAATCGTCCAATCCTGGAGTGTACGCAAATCCATTTGCGTGAGTTTCTTGTCTGCAGATTCCACGGTGTACCAGAACACTTGACCTAACCCTGAGCTATTCGGGCCAAGTACTGGCTCACCATAACCTTCAGGGATACGTGCCTTGGCCTCCAGCAGCTTTTCGCTTACGAGGCGTCGAGCGAAGTAGATATCGACGTTATCCTTGAAGTACACGCTTACCGAGGACAGGCCAAACATGGAAACGGAACGGATCTGTTCTATACCAGGCAAGCCTGCCACAGCCGTCTCTACCGGGAAAGTCAGCAATTTCTCTACGTCTTCTGCAGCGATACCCGGAGAGGATGTATAAATATTTACCTGTACCGGTGTTACATCGGGAAACGCATCCACCGGTACTTCGCGCCAGGCTTTTACACCAAAGACGATTACCAAAACGAAGGCTACCAGCACCAACACCTTATAACGTAACGCGATATCAACAATATAATTCAGCATGGTCGCCCCCTAGTCCGCATCGCCAATTTGGGATTTGAGCAATCTGGCTTTTAGCGCATAAGCACCACTCACCACCACGCTCTCGCCAGCCACAACGCCAGATTTAAGCACGGCGTATCCTTGGGTACGTTCACCCACTACTACAGCACGCGACTCAAACCCTCCTTTTTCGGCAACAAACACCGTCGGTTGCCCCTGCAGCAACAACACGGCATTTTCTGGTACGATCAGTGCCTTGGCACTTGCTCCAGTGGTATTGATCGCGGCATTGGCAAACATTTCGGGTTTCAGTTTGCCATCGGGGTTAGGAACTTCCACCCGTGCCTTGATCGTGCGGGTTTCCTTGTTCATCGTACTGCTGATATAAGTGAGCCGTCCCTTGAAGACTTCTCCCGGATAGGCTGAAACCGTTACGGTGGCTTGGGCGCCAACCTTAACCTTGCCCAGATCCTTCTCGAACAGATCGCTTTCTATCCACAAAGTAGACAGGTCAGCTACGGTAAACAGTAATTGATCCGGTGTGGCGAGTTCACCCAGTACCGCTTTTTTCTCAATAACCGTGCCGGTAAACGGTGCCGCAAGTGAAAATATCGAACCAGTCAGTTTTTCCGGATCAACGCCCATCATGCGTAACTTGTCACTGGCGGCGCGTAAGCTCGCCCGGGATTTTTCATGCTCGGCTCGGGCGCGCAAATATTCCTTCTCGGGGATAATATTGTCGGCTTGTAACCGTTTGGCACGCTCAAAACCAGCTTGGGTCACCGCCACCTCACTTGCGGCTTGTATATAACTTGAGCGTGCCTCTCCCAGTTCGATACTATCCAGCATAGCCAGTGACTGGCCCGGCTTGACCATATCGCCCAAATTGGCATTTACCTTGACGATACGTCCTGGCACGCGCGGGCCTACATGTGCCAACCTATCCTGATTAGCTTGAATACTAGCTGTTACAAGCAGTTGCTCACTTCTTTCTTCAAGTTCCAGTGTTTGTAATTTGATACCGGCTTTCTGGGATTCTTCGGCGCTCAGGGTGAGGAGTTTTTCTGTGTCATTTCCTTCCTGCTTACCCGATGCTGAATTTGCCTCATCTTTAGCTGTTGGGTGCGCTTTCTCAGTCTGCTTTGTGTTTTTTTCCGGAGGTTGTTTGTCCCCGCACCCAGCAAGCAGGGTTGCAGACAAAGTGCCAACCAGCAACCATGAAGTGAGGCGTCTTGGCCCATACTTTTGTAATTGGTGTAAAATTTTCATATAAAAAGTTCCTTGGATTAGATTTTTTTGTTCAACGAGTGTCGTCAGGGGATTGCCAGCCTGCAGTTGCTTCAAGCGTAATTTTTGCCAGGCGTTGCTCCGTCCTCGCATCGAGCAAGTCACGTTGCCCATCCAGCACCTGACGGTTGACCAACAGCAGCTGCATCAAACCGATCTCTCCGGCCTGAAAGGCCATAGACGATAAGTGCTGGCTCTCCTCCAAGCTAGGCAATACAGATTCAGTCAATCGGTGGACGCGCGATTTCAAGTTTTCCAATCGTTCCCACAGTGCAAATACCTGGGCACGTGTATCTCGCTTAGCAGCCTGAATTTCAATCTGCGCTTGGGTTAATTCAGTCGTGGCGCGACCTATAGCAGTATCGTTACGACGAAACAGGGGAAGCGGCAAAGAGATGCTGATACCCGCTACTTTTTCCCGTGTGTCTGCTGGACCTTCGCGTGCGGCGGTTAACCCCACGGTGACATCGGGATAGACTGAGCTGCGCTCCAGATCAAGCCGGCTTTTAGCGGCTTTTTCACGAAAATCCAAGGCACGTAAGGCAGGGCGGTTGCTGGTGGCCAACAACAATTCTTCAATGGTGTAGGGAGCAGGGCCCGGATCGAGTGCACCCGCTACTTCCAGCATGTCCCCTGCTGGAAGTTGCAACAAAGTGGCGAGTTCGGTACGTGCTTGTATCAGTTGTTCCCGAAACATGGAAACCTGATTTTGAGCACGCTCAGCTTCCACCTTAGCAAGGTTGCCGTCCAACCGACCATCCTCTCCCGCTGCGACGCGCTTCCCAACCATGGTTGCTGCTTGCTGAATCAATTTCAGCGTTTGTTCTTCGGTTTGAATGCGCAATTGCAAACTCAGTACACGCACAAAACGCTGCTCCACTTCAGCGCGTAATTGGCGGCGTGTTTCCGAGATCACTTCTTGTGTTGCAGCAAAAGATTGTTCTGCAGCATTACGCCGAGCGCCTTGTTGTCCGGCAATTTCGAAGGTTTGTGCCAGCCCGACACTCCATTCGCGATTGATCTGGGTGGGATCGGCTGATTGAGGAATCTCCCGCCTGCGGCGTTCTGCGGTGAGCTGAGGATTGTTCCATAACAATGCACGGGCGTCGGTCAGCTCACCTTGCGCCATTGCAAGGTTTGCCTTGGCTGAATGTAAGGTGGGATTGGCTTCCTCAGCCTGTCTCCAGGCTTGATCCAGAGTCAGTTGCGCGGATATTGCCGGCGCAGCATATAAAACGGCGCATGCATAAGGTATGACTAAAATTTTGCGAGCCAGTGTTAGCCGCAAAAGAGTGCGGCTTAAAATTATTAATTTCACAATAAATCCTTACGAATTGGGTGCGCACTTTGCCAATGGCAAGTCACACCTCAAAAATTCAACAACAGCAACTATGCGTGGAAAAACGTCAGGAAATGGCGCGGGGTGGCCTGAATTGGCCGTCCGTGG
>NZ_SMCO01000040.1 GCF_004346685.1 Sulfurirhabdus autotrophica | reverse complement strand
CGTTCTTTAAAAATATACAGTCGATAAGTGTGGGCGCAAGTCTTTGGGCACATCGAACCTGAGCAATTGGGTGCTGATGAAACTAAAAGAGTAAAAGCGCTCACAAGCTTGAGTTAAATTAAGTAAGTGAGCCAGCAGTAAAATTAAGATTAAACTGAAGAGTTTGATCCTGGCTCAGATTGAACGCTGGCGGAATGCTTTACACATGCAAGTCGAACGGCAGCACGGGTGCTTGCACCTGGTGGCGAGTGGCGAACGGGTGAGTAATACGTAGGAACATGTCCTGTAATGGGGGATAACGCACCGAAAGGTGTGCTAATACCGCATACGCCCTGAGGGGGAAAGCGGGGGATTCGAAAGAACCTCGCGTTATAGGAGTGGCCTACGGCTGATTAGCTAGTTGGTGAGGTAAAGGCTCACCAAGGCGACGATCAGTAGCTGGTCTGAGAGGA
Source organism: Sulfurirhabdus autotrophica (assembly GCF_004346685.1). Classification (NCBI taxonomy): domain Bacteria; kingdom Pseudomonadati; phylum Pseudomonadota; class Betaproteobacteria; order Nitrosomonadales; family Sulfuricellaceae; genus Sulfurirhabdus; species Sulfurirhabdus autotrophica. The sequence continues at coordinate 4,912 of NZ_SMCO01000040.1, read as the reverse complement.
TGATCAGCCACACTGGAACTGAGACACGGTCCAGACTCCTACGGGAGGCAGCAGTGGGGAATTTTGGACAATGGGGGCAACCCTGATCCAGCCATTCCGCGTGAGTGAAGAAGGCCTTCGGGTTGTAAAGCTCTTTCAGGAGGGAAGAAACGGTTTTGGCTAATACCTGAGACTAATGACGGTACCTTCAGAAGAAGCACCGGCTAACTACGTGCCAGCAGCCGCGGTAATACGTAGGGTGCGAGCGTTAATCGGAATTACTGGGCGTAAAGGGTGCGCAGGCGGTTTTGTAAGTCAGATGTGAAAGCCCCGGGCTTAACCTGGGAATTGCGTTTGAAACTACAAGACTAGAGTGTGTCAGAGGGGGGTAGAATTCCACGTGTAGCAGTGAAATGCGTAGAGATGTGGAGGAATACCGATGGCGAAGGCAGCCCCCTGGGATAACACTGACGCTCATGCACGAAAGCGTGGGGAGCAAACAGGATTAGATACCCTGGTAGTCCACGCCCTAAACGATGTCAACTAGTTGTCGGGAGCTTTATGCTTTTGGTAACGCAGCTAACGCGTGAAGTTGACCGCCTGGGGAGTACGGTCGCAAGATTAAAACTCAAAGGAATTGACGGGGGCCCGCACAAGCGGTGGATTATGTGGATTAATTCGATGCAACGCGAAAAACCTTACCTACCCTTGACATGCCAGGAACTTTCCAGAGATGGATTGGTGCCCGAAAGGGAGCCTGGACACAGGTGCTGCATGGCTGTCGTCAGCTCGTGTCGTGAGATGTTGGGTTAAGTCCCGCAACGAGCGCAACCCTTGTCATTAATTGCCATCATTCAGTTGGGCACTTTAATGAGACTGCCGGTGACAAACCGGAGGAAGGTGGGGATGACGTCAAGTCCTCATGGCCCTTATGGGTAGGGCTTCACACGTAATACAATGGCGCGTACAGAGGGTTGCCAACCCGCGAGGGGGAGCTAATCTCACAAAGCGCGTCGTAGTCCGGATTGTAGTCTGCAACTCGACTACATGAAGTCGGAATCGCTAGTAATCGCGGATCAGCATGTCGCGGTGAATACGTTCCCGGGCCTTGTACACACCGCCCGTCACACCATGGGAGTGGGTTTCACCAGAAGTAGTTAGCCTAACCGCAAGGGGGGCGATTACCACGGTGAGGTTCATGACTGGGGTGAAGTCGTAACAAGGTAGCCGTAGGGGAACCTGCGGCTGGATCACCTCCTTTCTAGAGTAAGCTCAAGGGTTTGCGTCCACACTTATCGACTGTAAGAAAAGTTTCGAGTATCAAGAATCGAGTTTCGAGTTAAAACCCGAAGCTTGAGACTTAAGGCTCGGAGACTCCGGGTCTGTAGCTCAGTTGGTTAGAGCACACGCTTGATAAGCGTGGGGTCGGTGGTTCAAGTCCACTCAGACCCACCAGAACACGGGGGATTAGCTCAGCTGGGAGAGCACCTGCTTTGCAAGCAGGGGGTCGTCGGTTCGATCCCGTCATCCTCCACCAAATTCCTCTTAAAAGGAAAGCGGTTGTGTCCTGGTGTGAGCTACACAAGAGAATTCAGAAATAAGTCGTCAGATTTATTTCTGGTTTCTTATGAAACTAGGCTGTTCTTTAACAAAATGGAAGAAGTAAAGGTTGTTGCCCGCAAGGGCAGCAACAATGGGTAATTGATTGTATCTGAACAGTCCTGTTTGATTTTTAGTCGGATCAAACGGACGCAAACATAGTACTAATGGTTTGACTTAGCTTTGAGTGGTGCGAGCTGCTTAAGGTTATAGGGTCAAGCGAATAAGTGCATGTGGTGGATGCCTTGGCGATTACAGGCGATGAAGGACGTGGCAGCCTGCGAAATGCCCCGGGGAGCTGGCAAGCAAGCTTTGATCCGAGGATGTCCGAATGGGGAAACCCACCCGCAAGGGTAACCTAGACTGAATACATAGGTCTAGCGTGGCGAACCTGCTGAACTGAAACATCTAAGTAGGCAGAGGAAAAGAAATCAACCGAGATTCCGAAAGTAGTGGCGAGCGAAATCGGAACAGCCGTCATGTTTTAGCAGTTGTATTAACAGAACGGAATGGAAAGTCCGGCGATAGAGGGTGATAGCCCCGTATGTGAAAATACAGTTGTGGAACTAAGCATGAGACAAGTAGGGCGGGACACGAGAAATCCTGTCTGAATATGGGGGGACCATCCTCCAAGGCTAAATACTCGTAATCGACCGATAGTGAACTAGTACCGTGAGGGAAAGGCGAAAAGAACCCCGGGAGGGGAGTGAAATAGATCCTGAAACCGCATGCATACAAACAGTGGGAGCGGACTTGTTCCGTGACTGCGTACCTTTTGTATAATGGGTCAGCGACTTACATTCAGTAGCGAGCTTAACCGAATAGGGGAGGCGTAGGGAAACCGAGTCTGATAAGGGCGTATAGTTGCTGGGTGTAGACCCGAAACCGGATGATCTATCCATGGCCAGGATGAAGGTGCGGTAACACGCACTGGAGGTCCGAACCCACTAACGTTGAAAAGTTAGGGGATGAGCTGTGGATAGGGGTGAAAGGCTAAACAAATCCGGAAATAGCTGGTTCTCTCCGAAAACTATTTAGGTAGTGCCTCATATATCACCCTCGGGGGTAGAGCACTGTTATGGCTAGGGGCATATTGCATGTTACCAAACCATGGCAAACTCCGAATACCGAGGAGTGCGAGTATGGGAGACAGACAGCGGGTGCTAACGTCCGTTGTCAAGAGGGAAACAACCCAGACCGCCAGCTAAGGTCCCAAAGCATAGTTAAGTGGAAAACGAAGTGGGAAGGCCCAGACAGCCAGGAGGTTGGCTTAGAAGCAGCCACCCTTTAAAGAAAGCGTAATAGCTCACTGGTCGAGTCGTCCTGCGCGGAAGATGTAACGGGGCTCAAACTATGCACCGAAGCTGCGGATATGTACTTGTACATATGGTAGGAGAGCGTTCTGTAAGCCTGTGAAGGTGTCTGGAGACGGATGCTGGAGGTATCAGAAGTGCGAATGCTGACATGAGTAGCGATAAAGGGAGTGAAAAGCTCCCTCGCCGAAAGCCCAAGGTTTCCTGCGCAACGTTCATCGGCGCAGGGTGAGTCGGCCCCTAAGGTGAGGCAGAGATGCGTAGCTGATGGGAAATAGGTTAATATTCCTATACCTTTATACAATGCGATGAGGGGACGGAGAAGGTTAGCTCAGCCAAGTGTTGGATGTCTTGGTTTAAGCGTGTAGGTGGATCTCTTAGGCAAATCCGGGAGGTCAACACTGAGGCGTGATGACGAGTTCTCATTGAGAACGAAGTGAGTGATACCATGCTTCCAAGAAAAGCCTCTAAGCTTCAGTTGTATGAAGACCGTACCGCAAACCGACACAGGTGGGCAGGGTGAGAATCCTAAGGCGCTTGAGAGAACTCAGGAGAAGGAACTCGGCAAATTGACACCGTAACTTCGGGAGAAGGTGTGCCCCAAGTATGTGAAGCGACTTGCTCGTGGAGCAGAACGGGGTTGCAGTGAACTGGTGGCTGCGACTGTTTAATAAAAACACAGCACTCTGCAAACACGAAAGTGGACGTATAGGGTGTGACGCCTGCCCGGTGCCGGAAGGTTAAATGATGGGGTGCAAGCTCTTGATTGAAGCCCCGGTAAACGGCGGCCGTAACTATAACGGTCCTAAGGTAGCGAAATTCCTTGTCGGGTAAGTTCCGACCCGCACGAATGGCGTAACGATGGCCACACTGTCTCCTCCTGAGACTCAGCGAAGTTGAAATGTTTGTGAAGATGCAATCTACCCGCTGCTAGACGGAAAGACCCCGTGCACCTTTACTGTAGCTTTACATTGGACTTTGAACCAATCTGTGTAGGATAGGTGGGAGGCTTTGAAGTGGGGACGCTAGTTCTCATGGAGCCATCCTTGAAATACCACCCTGGTTTGTTTGAGGTTCTAACCTAGGTCCATTATCTGGATCGGGGACCGTGTATGGTAGGCAGTTTGACTGGGGCGGTCTCCTCCCAAAGAGTAACGGAGGAGTACGAAGGTAACCTTAGCGCGGTCGGACATCGCGCTGTACGTGCAATGGCAAAAGGTTGCTTGACTGCGAGACTGACAAGTCGAGCAGGTGCGAAAGCAGGTCATAGTGATCCGGTGGTTCTGAATGGAAGGGCCATCGCTCAACGGATAAAAGGTACGCCGGGGATAACAGGCTGATTCCTCCCAAGAGTTCACATCGACGGGGGAGTTTGGCACCTCGATGTCGGCTCATCACATCCTGGGGCTGTAGCCGGTCCCAAGGGTATGGCTGTTCGCCATTTAAAGTGGTACGTGAGCTGGGTTTAAAACGTCGTGAGACAGTTTGGTCCCTATCTGCAGTGGGCGTTGGAAGTTTGAGGGGACCTGCTCCTAGTACGAGAGGACCGGAGTGGACGAACCTCTGGTGTACCGGTTATCACGCCAGTGGTATTGCCGGGTAGCTAAGTTCGGAAGAGATAACCGCTGAAAGCATCTAAGCGGGAAACTCGCCTCAAGATGAGACTTCCCGGGGGTTTAACCCCCCTAAAGGTTCGTCGGAGACTACGACGTTGATAGGTCGGGTGTGGAAGCGCAGTAATGTGTTAAGCTAACCGATACTAATTGACCGTGCGGCTTGATCCTATAACCTTAGGCAGTTTGCCGGAGCAATCAATTACCAAAATCTTTACTTCTTCTATTAGTTAAAGTGCACCACAGCATGCTTGGGCGTTGAGCAATCAGCGTCTCACCAGTTATGCTTGGCGGCCATAGCGAGTTGGACCCACTCCTTCCCATCCCGAACAGGACAGTGAAACGACTTTGCGCCGATGATAGTGTGGATTACCCATGCGAAAGTAGGTCACCGCCAGGCTTCTATTC
>NZ_SMCO01000039.1 GCF_004346685.1 Sulfurirhabdus autotrophica | reverse complement strand
TGCTCCAGTGTTTGATTTCTTGCGTCTTCTTTATCCATGCGTTTAAGACAACGGCGAATCAAAAAGTTCAAACTTTATCGTGCCGGATCTATAGTCAGTGCTGAAGATGCCAAAAAACCACTGTCAGACAGCCAAATATCCAACATTCTTTCTCAACAGGGTATTGTTGTGGCTCGTCGAACGATTGCAAAATATCGAGAGTCACTGCAAATCCCGCCCGTTAGCCTTCGTAAATCAATCTAAGTAAAAGGAGCAGCAAATGAACCTGACGATTACCGGACACCACCTAGAAATCACCCCTGCTATTCGTGATTATGTAAACGCCAAACTGGAAAGAATCACTCGCCATTTTGACCATTTAATTGACGTCAATGTCACATTGACCGTTGAAAAACTGGTTCAAAAAGTTGAAGCCAACTTGCATGTCCGTGGTAAAGACATCCATGCCCAGGCAGATGATGCCGACATGTATGCCGCCATCGACAGTCTGGCAGACAAACTGGATCGCCAGGTCATCAAGCATAAAGAAAAAAATGGTGACGTTCACCGTCAGACTGGCGGGCTGAAAGAAGAACTGCCAGAATAAACCATGGGTTTTATCGCCAAACTCCTGCCCCAGAGCAACGTCATGGTTGATCTGGATGCCAGCAGCAAGAATCAGCTTTTCGAGCAAGCTGGCGAACTGTTTGAAGCTAACAGCAAGCTGAGCAAACGTGCAGTTATCGATAGTTTTATTTCACGTGAAAAGCTCGGCTCAACCGGACTGGGGCAAGGGGTGGCGATACCCCATGGCAGAATCAAAAACCTGACTGAAGCCGTGGGCGCGTTTTTCAAACTCCAGCCCCCTATTGCGTTTGATTCACCAGACAACATACCGGTTAGTCTGGTTTTTGTCTTGCTTGTCCCCGCACACGCAACCGACCTTCATCTGGAGATTCTCGGAGAACTGGCCGAAATGTTCTGCGACAAATCGTTGCGCGACAAACTCCTGGCTAGCCATGATGTTCAGGAAACATATCAATTACTTACACAATGGGTTTCCCATGACGCAGATAACCGTACGACAACTTTATGAGGACTCAAAGGAAAAGCTTGAGTTAAACTGGGTTGCAGGCAGAAACGGTGTCGACAAACTCCTCACTTCAGATACCGTACAAAAACTTTCCCTTGCACTGATCGGTCACCTGAACTTTGTCCACCCCAATCGTGTTCAAGTACTGGGGTGTGCTGAAATGGATTATTTGCACAGCCTTAACAGCGATGCATTGAAGAAGGCAATTGACAGTCTGTTTTCCACTGAACTCGCTGCTATCATCATTGCGAATAACGAAAAAGTACCACCATCCCTGCTGGAAGCTTCAAACAATACCCAAACCCCACTTTTCACTTCTCCAAGCCCAAGCCCGGAACTCATGAGTTTTCTGCGCCATTATCTGGCTCAGGTACTTGCTGCATCTGTTACCTTGCACGGCGTATTTCTGGAAGTAATGGGTATGGGCGTTCTGATCAGCGGCAGTGCTGCTATCGGGAAAAGTGAACTCGCTCTGGAACTCATCACCCGCGGCCATCGGCTCATTGCTGATGACATGGTTGATCTGTTTCAAGTTGCTCCTGATACCCTGGAAGGTCGTTGCCCCCCTATGCTGGAAGGCTTCCTTGAAGTACGCGGCCTGGGCATTTTGAGTATTCGTACATTGTTTGGTGAAATAGCAGTCAAAGCCAAAAAGAATCTCAAACTGATTGTTCACCTTGAAAAACCTGCTGACAAGGGCATGACAGACATGGAACGGCTTGAAATGCATTCCTCTACCGAAACCATTCTGGGCATTGATATTCCCAAAGTTCGGATTCCAGTAGCCGCTGGCCGAAATTTAGCCGTGCTGGTTGAGGTTGCAGTGCGTAACCACATCCTGCATTTACGCGGAATAAACAGTGCAGAGCTGTTTATGGAACGGCAACAGCAAATGATTCTAGGAGAAGATTAACCGGCAAGACTTTTCACAAGCAATAAACTCCAGTATCCTAAAACCTTTAAGCCCTTTCTGCTTCATACCAAATGCAACTCATACTGATTAGCGGATTATCCGGTTCCGGCAAGAGTATCGCCCTGAATGTCCTCGAAGATGGCGGTTACTACTGCGTAGACAATTTACCAGCAAGCCTGTTGCAGGATACCATCGACTTTCTTGATGAAAGTGGTTACGACCACGTCGCTGTCAGTATTGATGTACGAAGTGGCAAGAGCCTGAATCAACTACCTCACCATATCCTAGAATTGAAGCAAAGAGGCATTGATGTACGAGTGCTGTTTCTGGAAGCGCATACAGATACGCTGGTCAAACGCTTTTCCGAAACACGTCGACGCCACCCCCTGAGCACAGGTGACCGGTCATTAACCGAATGCATCAAGCTGGAACGTGAAATGCTGGATGATATCGGGGAATCTTCGCATCGTATCGATACCAGTGAATTGAGTTCAAATACCCTGCGGGCGTGGATCAAGGACATTATCGCGCTGGACCGCTCACGATTGACATTATTATTCCAGTCCTTCGGTTTCAAGCATGGCATTCCGCTGGATGCGGATCTGGTTTTTGATGTACGCTGCCTGCCTAATCCGCATTACGACAAAAACTTGCAGCCCTTAACCGGAAGAGATGCGCCGGTTATCGCGTTTCTTGAAAACATTCCTGACGCGCATTACATGCTGACGGATATTCGCGATTATGTTGAAAAGTGGCTTCCCTGCTTCATCCGGGACAATCGCAATTACCTGACGGTAGCTATCGGCTGTACCGGAGGGCAACACCGCTCGGTTTACTTTTCTGAAAAACTCGCTGAATACTTTCATGATCAGCAACAAGTGCTGGTGCGCCACCGCGAGCTGTCATGAACTTGCTTAAACTGGTTAAACCCGGTGACTGGCTGGTTTTGCTTGCAGGCATGTTAAGTGTTGTATGGTTATTCAACAGCATATGGCAAAGTGGCAGCGGTAACAGGGTCATTGTCCGCAGCGGCGGAAAAATCATTGCTGAAACCAGTTTATTCCAAGAACAAACCATCCACGTAAATGGCCCGTTGGGAACCAGTATTATCGCCATCCAGAACCATCGTGCGCGAATCGCTTCTGACCCCAGCCCCCGACAATACTGCGTTAAACAAGGCTGGCTTTCCCGTAGTGGAGAATCTGCCATCTGCCTTCCCAACCAGGTTAGCCTGGAAATCACAGGCGCAAAAAAATTGTATGACTCACTTACCTACTAGCTTTGTCACCACTATGAGACAAACCCAGACATTGAGTGTCTCCCTTCGTGCTAGCACGGTAAGCTGATCATGCAAATTAAACTGATCGCCACCCCAGAAGATCATCACATTGCCAAAATGGCTGCACTGGCTATTGGCCTTTCGGTGGCTGAGGCCGCGATTCCCTCACCCTTGCCCGGTATTAAACCAGGGCTGGCAAACATCATTACACTTCTGGTATTGCAGCGATACGGCTTACGATCAGCCATTTGGGTTTCCTTATTACGCGTGGTTGCGGGCAGCCTGATCCTCGGGACATTTCTTTCCCCCTCATTTGCATTGAGTCTATCCGGGGCGCTCCTCAGCCTTGTTGCATTAGCGTGCATGCAGTTGCTACCCAAACGCTTATTTGGACCCGTCACACACAGTATTTTCGCCTCATTCGCCCACATTACCGGCCAGCTGGCCATAGTCTACCTTTGGCTCATTCCTCACGCAGGTATCGCGTACCTAATACCCATTTTTGCAGCTGCGGCTCTGCTATTCGGCACTGTTAACGGCCTGATTGCCGCTCAGTTATTAACAACAAAAGAAACAGACTTCATTCAGCCACAGAGCAGCATCGTATGAAACTACTCTCACTGGTTTTACTGCTGCTTTCTTTTCAGGCACATGCTGCTGACTGGATGGCCGTCCAGGTTGGCACGGGAAGCGACCAGTATTATTACGACCGCTCCAAGATTTTCGTGGGTGGCGATGAAATCACCTACTGGAAAAAAGCCGTTTTCCGCCAGCCACAACCCACTAAAACACAATATGCAACCAGCGGTTTGTATCGGGAGCGCATCAATTGTACTGAACACACCCTTAAACTCATCAGTTATCTGCTCTATGCCGCAGATAATAGCCTGATTGAATATGTGGCCAATCATGAGGGAGAAGCCTCCCCCATTATTCCCGATTCGCTGGGTGATTTGTTTGAGAAAAAAGTGTGTGCCATTGTTTTTCAGCGGCAAGAGGAACAGCGCCTAAAAAAGGCTGAAGAAGACAAACGAAAAATGGAAGAAGCGCTGAAAAAAGCCGAAGAGGCGGCCAAAAAAGAAGCTGCCCAGCGAGAAATTGATGCGGCAAAACCCCATACAGACAAGCCACTTAAAAATGGCAGCCTGCCAACTGACAAAAAGCCCATTTCCATAGAGGTAGTGCCCGTCACCCCCAATGCCGCCCCTGTTGATCCGGCAAAACAAAATCCATAGGCAGGGTGGATCGCCCAAGAAAACTTGAGCATCCTCTCACAGTCCCATACAATAAAGTCAACTTAACTCAACCAGCACCTCGCAGCCTTACCGGCCAATAACGGATGAACCCACCCAAAACCATCACGCTAGCTCTCACCGGTGCTTCCGGCATGCCCTACGCCATGCGTTTGCTGGAATACCTGCTACAGCACGGCAACAAAGTTTATCTGCTGTACTCACAAGTTGCGCAAATTGTGGCCAAGCAGGAAATGGATTTGACGTTACCCTCCCGCAGTCGCGATCTGGAAACTTATTTATACGAACGTTACCAAGCCCCGCAAGGTAGTTTGCGCGTATTTGGCCGGGAAGAATGGTTTGCCCCCGTAGCCTCCGGTTCCAACCCTGCTGACGCCATGGTCGTTTGCCCCTGCACCATGGGCTCACTGGCTGCAATTGCAATGGGATTAAGTGACAACCTGATTGAGCGGGCCGCCGATGTCATGCTGAAAGAAAACCGCAAATTGATATTGGTCCCCAGAGAAACCCCTTTTTCGGCCATCCATCTTGAAAACATGCTGAAACTTTCCCGCCTGGGTTGCGTTATTCTGCCTGCAAATCCAGGCTTTTATCATCACCCTCAAACGGTGCAGGATCTCGTTGATTTCGTGGTGGCACGCATACTGGACCACGTCGACATTCCCAATGACCTCATGCCGCGTTGGGGAGAAACACCAACCGATCAAGAGTAAACAAGTTACATGACTAAAATGGATTCCTGGCTACGCCAAAAACTCCCCCTGCTATTTGATAAAGAAAATAATGTGGAAACCCTGACTATACCGATTTTCCCGCTTAACACCGTTTTGTTCCCTGGCGGCATATTGCCTTTGCGCATTTTCGAACCAAGGTATATGGACATGACCAAAGCCTGCATGCGCGACAAACTACCTTTTGGCATATGCCTGATCAAAGAAGGGGAAGAAACCGGTACGCCAGCCATACCGGAAGCCGTAGGCTGCCTAGCAGAAATCACCAATTGGGACATGCACCAACAGGGAATATTGAATCTCACTACAATTGGGTTGCAGCGCATCAGCATTCAATCCCAGAAAACCAGCAAAGAAGGACTGATCACCGCCAAAGCTTTCAAAGTCAGCATAGAACCAGCCCAAAAAGTACCGGAATCACTCATGCAATGCGTCAATGTATTGCAAAACATCATCACCAAAGTAGGCGAAGACAAATTTCAATCACCCCTGCAATATGACGATGCAGCATGGGTAGGCTACCGCCTTGCCGAGGTGCTGCCGCTCAAGCTCAGCGCCAAACAAAGCATGCTGGAAATGAATGACAGCATTACGCGATTGCAGATATTACAGAGTTTCATGAAACAGCAGGGGCTGTTAGGCTGATTTACATTCCATTTCATGTTCATATTCAACTGTGTGTGGCGACAAACTTCGCTTCGCCCCCCCTTTTCAGCCATCTACCCCATTATAGCTAAAGGTCAGAAAGCCACAACAATCAACCATCAGTATTACTACACACGTGGTTAAACCAGACTACGCAAGCCAAAAATACACTGTTTGCTTTTAGTCCACTCCAGAGAGTTAAAATCATTCAGTTCAGTCACGGTAGCGCAAATTAAGATTTCGTTCACGTTGGGTTTCATTTTATTCAACCCAACCTTGTATTATTCCTTTGTATCAAATTTGACGGTATTGTGTAAAAGCACGAACTATCAAAAAAAGTGCAGTAAGTCTTGAGGGGCACCTC
>NZ_SMCO01000038.1 GCF_004346685.1 Sulfurirhabdus autotrophica | reverse complement strand
GCGAAAGCTGATTCATGTCGCCTTCGGTGTACTTAAATCAGGAAAATATTTCGATCCGACTTTGCATGGGGGTTGACTTGGATAACAGTATCTACATACATATAGATTATAAGCCTTAGTCCACCATCAATAATATACGCAACATATTGCCCATTTACACTTAATGGCAAGTACAGCCCAAGTTGTTGGCTCGCGAGCAAAACAAGTGCAGCAGCAGCAATGCACAAGCGCCGAAATAACTGGCTCATAAATTTTATCTACCTATTTGGAACAACATGCTTTTCGTTCTGTGCACTTTGCCACACAATACATCTGTCTAAATGCATCAATGAGGGTACGACCACATGCGGCTTTAGCTCGGAGATCCCCTCCAGCAGCTTTGACTTCATCATCTGGTGAGCACTTTAAATCCTCTGTCCCACCATCACATGCTGCAAAACAGGAAAAATTCAGTGTGGTGCATTTAGCTGGGTCATTACCCGGATTGCAAAGATTTCCACCATAAAGAAGGCAATTAAAATCGCCAGGGGCACATTGACCGCAGTATTCTGGCGATAGCCCCCTAGGGTCAGTAAGCTTTACAGGGTCGCCTCTAACATAGGTATAAGTATTGACTCCCCCCCGCCAACCCGATGGGATCACTACTCACAAATCGACTCAGCTCTGCATCATAATACCTAGCCCTGTAGTAGTACAACCCTGTTCCATCATTTTCACGCCCCGTGTACTGAAATGGATTATCGCTAAACGCACCACTTGCAGTCGTATTACCATACACCTCATATCCATACTGCGTAATAAAGCTGCCGGTTGCATCGGTCAGCGCCAGCGTTGAACCCAAGGCATCTGTAATAAAGCTACTCACCACCCCATTTACCGTACGCGCAAAAAACTGATCCACGCCGCCTGTCAACAAATCGGCCTTCGTGGTACCTGCACCGTCAAACTCCTGTACCGGGTTGATGCCATCGTACATGTAGCCGGTAGTTGCGCCCGTAACGGACTTGGTCAGGCGCCGTCCTGTGGCGTCGTAGCTGAAGCTCGCACCTGTGCTCAGGCCGGCGAGCTGGTCGCGCGCATTCCATGTCATGCCTTTGTTGCCATCGTTAAGCAGGTTGCCGTTGGCATCATAACTTAGACTTCGCGCGTTGAATTGCGTTAAGCGATTGGCGACGTCATACGTAGCGACCATATCTCCTGGCAAGTTAGCTTTAGCCAGACTGCCACCCATTTGGATGCGCTGACCCGCTTGATTATATGTATATGTAAGGTCTCCTAAAATGATTAAGCCTTTGGTGTACTGAATCGAAGTGAGTTGACTTGCTGCATCATAAGTGTAGCTCGCCAGAATTCCGTTTGGCAACGTCATGTTGGTAGTGCGGCCTGCAACATCATAGGCAAATCCAACGCTTTTATTACCTTGAGTAATTTGGGTTATGCGGTTGGCAATATCATAGCTGTAATTGGTGACGGTTTGCCCCATTACGTTCATACTTGTTCGACGCCCTGCCGTATCATAAGTATAGCTCACGCTGCCGCGGCTGTTGGTTTCGCTGCTCAGTCGATCAAAGTCGTCGTAGGTGCGAAAAATCTGACCCGTAATGGAATCTGTAGCGGAAATCTGACGGCCGGCACCATCATACGCATAGGTAATATTGCTGTTGTCGGCATAGGTTACCTTGGCCGGACGGTTGTGCTGGGAATTTCCAATATTACTGATATTTTCCAATATTCCTTTGTACCCACTGCAATGGCTAATTAAGTACTGTAACAGACCGGTTACAATAAATTCTACTTTCTAAATTTTCAGGAATTCCGGATTTTCATTCCTACAATTGAAAGAAACTTAAATATTTCAATTCAACAAACCCGTTTTTCTCATTTTCTTGAAAAAGAACTTTAAGTAATATCATGCAAGCTCTAAATATAGCTTGGTACAGTAAAAGACTATTCTATTTCTTGTTCTTGGTAATATTTGTGCACTAATCAATATTTTTCTCGCAGGCAAGTGAAAGTTAATTGTCTGTACTACTTATCGAAGCAGACTCAGTTACTCTTCCGAGAATTATCTGCTTTTTGCCTAAATATTCGCAAAAAGTACTGATAATAACTTAAACTTCTTATTCTTGGGATGCTTTAATATTAAGGTCATGGATCTCACGACTGACCAATTCCAGGAGAGATGAAAGCTGCTTTCCTTTCTGAAGCTGCATATATGTAATTGCCAAAAGTGTTAAAGGGTGAATACTCAACGTTTCAGCTAGAGCCTGAACTTTATCTAGTGTTGGGCTTTTCAAACCTCGTTCAAGTGTACTTAAGTAGGTTCGGCTTGAAATATCCGAAAAATCCTCTTGCGTAAGCCCTCTTGCTTTCCTAACCTGTCTCAAAGAATTTGCAAACGCTCTACGTGTGTCCATGTGGGGTATGTTCCGGCTTTTGAATACCCCATATAGCCAATATGAAACCTATGGTGCTACAATCTATAGTGTTCATATTAAAGTAATCCCACAATGTTTGAGACAACCACTGCTGCAGAAATACCACTCCCTCGAGCGTTCGGTGAAGACTTAAGGTATTGGCGATACGTTAGTCGAAATTTGCATGCCCCATGGTTCCATGTCGAATTTCAAATAAAGATCGAAGATGATTATTTCAGCAACATGATCTTCCTCGAGCACGTTGATCAGCTCATTCAATTACAGCAAGATGAAGAAATAGTGATTATTCAAATTGATCTCGTTAGCCCATCACATCTTAATCAACAAGGGTGTTGGAGAATGGAACCACTGTCTAAAATACTAATAGGTAACAAACCAGATGTAGGCCACGATGTAAAAATATTTATCTTACGAAGTGGTATTCGATACGTGGAATCAGGCATATCAGAAGATGCACTTCATAGCATCCGTCAATTATTTATTCATAATCAATCCTGCAACAATTTGATAGAATCAAAACACAACTAAACAATCAATTTTGTTATTGGTTTGTTCTTGCAGTTTATTGATATCTCTCGAAAAGCGAAGTGCAACCGAGCAAAAACAAAGGATGGTACATTTTGGAAACGAATTGGACTAAAGCTGATTTGATGGCAAAGGCGATTCAAACCCTTGGATCTGAGCGCAACGCTTCTGAATGGATTAAAAACCCCAATATTGCATTGGGTGGAAATTCACCCCTAGAAATTATTGGAACTCCAGATGGGAAAAACATATTGATTCAGATTTTTAGCAATATCGAGCGAGGCGGCAGTTTATAAGACGTTTTTTTGTTTTTTCTTGCTCTAGCTCATATCAGGGTTGGGATTATCATTACGGTCACCTCAAGCGCACTTTAACGTTAGGGCGCTTGAATCATTGCATTTTCTGTCAAGGCAGGCATTAAGTAAAATAATGGATTCTAATACTTCGTCCGTCAAAAAAGTCTCCGATACTGCTTTTTGGGTCGCGTATTATCGTGCTGTTGAAAGTAAAAAAAAGAATCCTTTGTTTCGGGATCCTCTTGCAGATTTATTGACTGGAGAATATGGAGAGAAGGTTTCTAATTCAATGAAATCCTTCGAGCGATATGCTTACTGGAATGTGACTATTCGGACGCGTTTGATTGATGAATATATTCTGAAATATATAAGTCAAGGGTACAAAACCATCATTAATATCGGGGCAGGCCTTGATACTCGACCATATCGACTCACTTTTCCATCGGATGTTCACTGGATTGAAATAGATTTTCCATATATCATTGAATTAAAAAATGAAAAACTAAAGAACCAAAAACCAAAGTGCAAACTTCAGAGGACCGGTTTAAATCTAACCGATCAAGTTGAAAGGGCTAAGTTATTCCGCGCACTAAATCATAGAGTAGGACCTGCTCTTATTTTAACTGAAGGAGTAATCCCATACCTTACTGAAGATTCAGTTAGCAGTTTAGCCAAAGATATCAAAGATCAATCTAATTTTAAACTATGGCTCGCTGAATACTACTCACCAGAAGTTTACCCACGGTACCAGTCTCTCAAATTTAGAAATTTACTGGGAGATGCACCATTCCAATTTTTCCCGGAGGACTGGTTTTCTTTTTTTGAAGATTGCGGATGGACTCAAAAAGAAATGCAATATCTTCATGATGAAGCAGAGAAGCACAACCGAAAATTTCCACTACCTTGGTGGGCAACGATTCTGAGGGTTTTCATTGGTGAAAAGAGAATAATGAGGGGCGCACGAAAATTCTCTGCATATATTGTGTTTGAGAAAAATACGGTTGAATAACGATCAAGCTAAAATGACTTACATCCCTAACAAGACGCTCGTTCGGACGCAAATTACGCTTCGCATCGTTGGGCGCCGCACATCATGGTCGTTAGGGTATCCATGATTAAGTTGTTGCCACCATCAGAATTGGATTATGAATTCGCCTTCGATTTAATGGAGGAGAATATGAAAAAATATTATGATCTCTATGACATTACCTGGGATAAAGAGTGGCTTCGTAAAAACTTTTTCGATAAAGAAAATTATGTCATAACAAAATTTGACGAGAGGATTGGTTTTCTTTCGTTAGAGAAAAAAAAGAATGAGTTGTATGTTCACACGATTCAGGTTTGCCCCCAGTCTCAGAACCAACGAATCGGACTCTACGTTCTTCGTACACTTATAAAGATGATGCGCGATTTCAGATTGCAACATATAATTTGTAGGGTTTTTAAGGATAGCCCAGTTCTAGGAATGTACGAGCGGTTAGGGTTTGAAAGAATATCGCAGGAGCATTTCCTAATATCCCTGAGCTGCGAGTTGAACAATAATAATCGTGAAAGCGAGGCTACAAAATTCCTAACGCAGCGCCCAACCGGACGCGCTACCATGCGCCGCTTAGCTTTGCGTTAGCTTTATTACATATGAATTTACATGCCCTTACAGACTTAGAACTTGAGCAATTAGCACGACCTATATATATGCGCATCATCCGTGGTTCAAATGCAGGGAATTATTCGTTGTTCAGTGACGAGTTCACCAATGAATTGTTGGAAAGAATTACTTCTGATCGATTTGCATCTCAACGAAACGAATTTCCATTGTTATCGAGCATATCAGTGAAATTTGAATACTTAGGCTGCATTCGAAGAGAGTTGGATGTGAGTGTTCTGTGGAGGCTGAGAAGTGCAGTTTTGAAGGGAGAGTTTCTGGGATCGATTACGCTTCGAGCAATCGGCAATGAGGCGCGGGTTAGTGGTGTTGCAGCACACTAAATCTAACAAGGCAATTTCACTCGGACGCTCCGCTTAGCTGAATTGTAACGATTGGTGTCTTCAAAAAGTGTGGCTTTTGCATAAGGGAAAATATGAAAGGCAGTTGTTTGTGTGGCGCCATTGTGTACGAAGTTGATCAATTGGACATGCCAATTAGTCACTGCCATTGCCGTACTTGTCGCAAAGCGCATGCAGCCGCCTTTGCATCGAATGCCGGCGTTATGCGAGAACATTTCCACTGGGTAAAAGGTAAAGAGAAATTGGCGGCCTTTGAGTCATCTCCGGGAAAGCTCAGGTATTTCTGTTCTGTTTGTGGCTCGCACCTCGTGGCCGAGCGCCGCGCACAACCGCACGTCATTTTGCGCGTGGCAACGCTCGATGAAGACCCAGGCATAAAACCTGCTATGCACATCTGGAGTTCGCATAACGTCTCTTGGCTAAATGACAGTAATGAAGTTCCGTTCTATCAAGAATGGCAACCCGACAGATAACCATATACCTCCCAACCCATTATTTCACCGGACTTGTTCAAAAGTGGTTACTTGCTTGGATGCCGTAATGAACTGGCGTTGTTTGTAAATCAGCTTGAATGGTATTACAGTATTACCTGAAAACAGCAAGCAATTTTATTGCCTCATAATGAAGTGGATATCAGAAAAAACGGACTATCAGAGTTCGGTCTGCGATTTAACACGGCCTTAGTGCAATAGAGAACTAGTCACAGCATATGCTGCCTTTACTGTTTTATAGGCAGTGCCAAAAATTGATTGGTAGCCCATATAAGCGAATGAACAACCTTAAACTGGATCCATTAGGGGAGTAGAAATTAACCCAGAGCATGTTATCAATAAGCCAAATATGGTCCTGCACGCGAATTGTCGGATCACGTGTCAGTAGAATTTCCTGCTGACGATACCTGTGTTCAAATCACCAACGCCCGTCTGGATGGCCACAGGCCACACGAAGCAAGCGGGCTGGTAGATTTGGAACAAAGTCGACAGATTCATGATGATGGCACAAGCGGTCTCAAGGGATCAAGGTTTGCAGAACCTGCTGGGTGACTGAACTTGTCGCACCCTGAAACCAGCCTGGCGCAATGGAGGTAAATCCACCCGCAACTACCGGCTTAAACGGGTCAGTCTGGATATCAATCTCGTAGTACCTCAGTTGGCCGCCAAACTTGCCCAATGCGACTCCGGTGATAGACGCTGCACCCGCCTTACGCAGAAACGCCGAAGCTACACCAAATGACACACCATAAGTCGTACAGTCATCGACGACGATCACATGCTTGCCAAGCAGACGGTTGCTCTCTTTGTAGAATGGATTCAAGTGGACGGTCAAGATTTGGTTGGTCGGGTCGGTTCGGTCTCCTCCGCCTCCCATCGATCGCTTCGTAGATGGCGTGTGACGGATGAATAGCGGCTCACCTCGCTTTGAGAAACGCACGCGCGATACCGTCGTGCGAAGCCGATGTGTGAAATCGCTGAGAATCTCATCGTCATCGTTGGCGCTACTCGATGAGGGATACACACCCCACACCAATCCTTCCTGAGAATCCGTACCTTCCATTAGGAGTGAACGTGCAGTGACGGCCAAAAGCGCGTTCAAACGACTACCTCCGTTCTTGACGGTGGAAGTCAGCTTTTGCGCAAACACCCGCTGTGTGATTGTCTTACCATACTTGGATGAAAGATCTGACAATGCCCGTACTCGGTATCGTGGTTCATCGCCTGTGAACCACCACTGGCCCAACCAACCAGTCGTCAGGTCAATGATCTCTTGAAACTGCTTGGCATCATCGACCCGGATTCCAAGTGGCACTACTTGTTTTGCGGTAGACCAGCCGGCAGCGATCAGAAGTGCGTGACCGTTTTTGCCCATTTGGACGTCTTCATCCTTGCCAGCTAAGACTAGTACATCGAAGGGATTCAATGAAAAATTCTTGGCATTTTGTGAAACGATTTCACCTGACTGGCGCCCCTTGTTATGTAGGAACTGAACACCGCTACCACCAAAGCTGCCAGCAAACCAATCCGGCTCATGATGATTGGAAATCAAGCCCACAGGGTTGTTGGCTGCCCTTGCATTGATCAGCACCTGGACAAGGTTGGGATCTGGCTTTCCGTTGAGGAGCAACGCGTCTGGCGAGGTCATTACGATCAGCATCTGCGGTACCTGTTCAGCTATTCAATTCGAGGATGTCGAAATCTAGATCGACAGACTTTGGCACCCGTCGCGCGATAAAAAGTCCAATGATGTCGGCAGCGGGGAATCTCTCCGCCAAAACACGCTTGACCGCCTTGAAGTGACAGCCTGTCGTCAAGACATCGTCAACGACGAAGATAGTTGTTGGAGGTGGCTCCACCAAGCGATCGTCAACAAGATAGTTAGTAACTAACTCATCCGGTGTTGGACGTGTGCTCGACAGATGTGCCGCTTCCAGTGATTGCGCCTGAACGACCAGTTCACGTATATCAGAATATCGCCCCATACAAATCGCTTGCAGCAGTCGCACCATTCTATCGTCATACATTGGATCATTCCTTGCCTTGGACGGTGGGATCGGGACGAAAGTGATTGGCATATCCGATTTTATCGCAGCACGAAAGATGTTAGCCGCCCGCTGGATCGCCCGCTCCTTGTACTGCCACTGCGCGGTACCACGCTTATCCACGGTCTTCTTGAAATTATGTATAAGCTGATTAGTTTCGCTGTAGGCGTGTCCTTCGCCCGCAGTGTACTCGCCAGCGTAGTAGCAAATATCCTGCTCGTCCAGATAGTAGTGGTCTGGAAGCACCAAGGCATCGATCTTAAGAATCCTCCTAGCCAAGAGACACCATAATGTCATTTAAGTCGATGACGCGAATCGCTCCCTTTTCTAGGAAACGCGAGGGCCAAGTCAGCTTTGGATTGCGGAAGCAGCTGTCCAAAATGAATAGTTTGCGTCCCTGCTGAAGCGCGGCACGCGCTTGAGTCAGCGAGCCAGACGTGTCGCTGGCCTCAACAATCACAGTTGCCTGCGTCAGTGCGGACATGGTGGCGTTGCGCTCTGGAAAGAATAGTCGATTGCTTCGATAGTCCTGCTTTGAATAGCGCCAGATCGGTACTTGACTAACAAGCAGGTACTTCTCCGCAATCAGGTCTTGCAGTTTCTTGTTTTCGGGCGGGTAGTACTCCGTAATGGGAGTACCGATGACCGCAATAGTGTTGCCTCCATTATCGATTGCTGCGGTGTGCGCTGCCGTGTCAACACCTTTTGCCAGGCCGGAGACGATGGTATAGCCCTCTTGAACAAGAAGCTTCACGAGTCGCCGGGTTCGACGAACGCCTTCTTCCGAGACGTTACGGGATCCAACGATTGCGATACGCTTAGGGGAGTCGATCAAATCCCACCAACCCCTGTAGTACAGCAGTTCTACAGGATGCGCAGCATCGCGCAGTCGCTGGGGATAGTCTTCCGACCCGTGAATGCGAACACCAAAGTCGTGAATTTTCGCGTGCGCGATTTTCTCCAGCACCTTAGATTGCGCAGCCACGATCTCGTCTTCCGTGACCAACTCGGAAGGCATTAAATCTGGGCTACTGCGAAAGCAATCTGCGATTGTCTTGAAGGTCGCACTCTGGTGGACCCACAAAGCCTCATACGCCGCCATTTCACGAGACGGCGAGATCGGTTTGCTACTCAAAATAGCATCAATGTCGTTCATGTCACTTCTGTGCCTTGATCATGTTGGGAAAATCAATGTTTGGGCGTAAATCGAAAGGGCAAGATAGTGCTCCCAGTCGTCACTACCGGCTCGCTTGTACTGACGGGAAAAGGACGTAGGCGCGCCAACTGCACAACATTGCCCTTGCCTTGGAAATAGCCTTCCTGAAGGCCCAGCAGCATTTCCAGGTCATTTGTTGCCAGCCCGATATGTCGGGGAATCGCATCCAGCGGCATCACGTTCTCCTCTACCAGTAGGTCGATGGTACGACGCAACAGGCGTGGCCGTTCGGGAGCCCTGTCACCATCACCCGGCTCGGACTTGGCGCCCCATCGAGCGGAGCGCCGCTTGAAGAGTAATTGAGCACCATCCCCGTCAAGAATCTTGAGTGCACGAAGCCGCATCACGATCGCTCCCACCGACACACCCCAGCGCCGCTTCAACAATAACAGATCGTCCAGCGTGACTGGGGTACGAATTTCGTTGGCGAATGTCTCTGCTGGCAGTAAGAAGGCACCCGCGAAACGATGCGCTTGCTGTTCCAACAGCTTATGACGATCCCGCTCGGTGGGTCGGGGAATGTACCGATGCAGGACCAGGTGGCCGAGTTCATGGGCCAAATCGAATCGACTACGGTATCCATTGTCCTTGTCGGCCGACAAAAGGACGAGTGGGCGCCCGAGCACTTCGCTCCAAGCCGACAAGCCTTCAATTTGAGCGATTCCGGTTTCCTCGCGGATCAGGATGACACCAGCGCCTTCGACCGCTAGGGCGAGGTCTTGAACAGCTGCACGACCGATGCGCCACAAGTCACGACATTCACAGGCTGCGTGCTCAATCTCCTCAGGCGTAATTTCTTCCGGGTCGATGAACTTCCGACTAGGCAGGTTCAGTTGCGGAAAGTCGACGAACTCCGACAGAGCAACTGCAATGTCTTGAGCCCACTCGATCCGGGCCTCAAGCATCGCGCGGGCGGCGACGTGCGCCGAGGCATTACTGCGAAACAGCGGTAGCGACACCTTTGCTGTGGGCAATCTGGTAAACCATTCCGGCGTGACATTGACAACGTTGGCGAGCCTTTCGAGCGTGTCACGTTCTGGTGCTTGGCTACCCGATCGCCATTTGCTAACCGTCGCTGGCGACACTCCAACCAGCGACGCCAATTGTACTTGGCTCAGCCGACGTACAGCTAGTATCTGACTAAGTCGCTCTTTCTGAAAACCCTGAATACCTCCGCGGCTCATAGCGTAGTTCCATCCTTGTCCTGTTTGCCAATGTTTTTCTTGAGCTTCGGAATCGCAAGATCGCCTTGCGTAGTCGGGCTCTGCTCATAGCGCTGCACGAACACCTCCAGTGGTTCCCTGAAAAGCCAGCCGCGCATTTCGCGATCTGGTACTGCGACCTGTATTGAGACAGGCGCCTCGGGTTGAATATGCATCGACCCCGAGAAACAAGCCACGAAAAAAGCTACGACCTCCGAAGGCGGTACGTAACTTTCGAACAGTTCGGGCTGAACCAAGGGCTCGATTGCTTTGTTGGCAAAAGACATCTGCCGACGTGTGTGGCTCCGCCGCCCATTGATCCAGAAACCTTCTGGAATGTTGAATCTGGCAAGAGTGAATACCCCGGCTCGTCCGGACACAAGGCCATTGCCTCGAATCGCCGTCGGAGACGTATCGCCCATCGAAAGCGCTCGGTGGAACGATTCGTTCATGTGAAAGTGACGGAGCTGCCCAACAACATGAGGCAGATGCCCCTCATCCATTCCTTTCGCGGCAGCATGTGCACGCTGCGCCCCAGCGCCAAGAGCCTCTTCGATGCCCATCACAAGTCCACGGGGAATGTTGCGCATCAGGAGATCAGAGATCGAATCTTTGGGAGAGTTGGTCATTGGGAACACCTTGGTTGGGTTTCGCTTGATAGGATTATATATCAATAATATTTCGTTTAGCAATGACATTACTTGATAACGTTGCGCAACTGCCGCGTAAATGCTTCACAGCATGGATTCCCAGAGCTTCTGTAAGTCGAACTATCGACCAGTGGTCTAGAACCGGTGACCGAAGAAGTAATAGGTACGGATGCAATTTGCTTTGATTCGCGCAATTTCATTTGAACAACATTTTTCTTGGGTAAGCTGAAAAACCCTTTAGGCAACCCACAAAACCGCTCCACATCTGGTTCAAATAGACCAATCTCAGTAGCGATCCGATCCTGATCAAATCTATCATCTTCAAGGAGAAGATTGATTGCTCATGGCATCAACCGTACTTCCTCAAAATGCAGCATATCATCGCCGGGATCTCCGCGTCACACGTCACGAGCCCTATAATTTTTCCAAAGTCGTGTAGCATAACCCTCTGTAACAACGTCAAGTTGCTTTGCGCACGAGATCATGGCGCCTGTCGATGTTTTCCAACGTGATTTTAAGGCAACAAAAATATCTTGGGACGGAGCCACGATTTCCGCCGAAAATGATTCATCAGGTAAAAGGAAAATACCCGCAAAAATATTGGCCTGACGTTCTATCTCAGCATAGCGCACATTAAATTTAAAATCACCAAGATGTCTATGCAAAACTAAATGCGCAAGCTCATGTGCCGCATCAAACCTTTGACGAACGCTATTTGTCTTGCCTGTCGCAAGAAATATATTGGCTCATCTACATCGAACCACTTGGACGCGCCATCCATATTCGAGTACCCAATTTCCTCGGGTGCAATGAAAAAGCCGGCAATTTCCAATACCAATATCATGTCAGATATTGGGCCTAAACCAAGTTACCAGTATTTCCTAATATCAAGTGCTATAGACTTAATATCCTCGTCTCTGACTTTCATGTAATCAGTCGCCGCTAGTGACGGAACGTTTACTGATGGCCACTCTACCCACTCTTGAAGTACCAGACTTACTTCTTGAGTAAACTCTAAACGAGTTTTGCTATGCTTCTTGCTGCGCGGGTAATAGCGGCTTTACTTCGACAGAAAAATGAACCCGCCTCATACTCTGTTTTCGGTTTCAGAAACCAAGCGGATGGAATAGCAAGCTGCCGCTCCAGGCTCTCTAGCGCATCTTGCTCAGGAAGTTGTTCCCCTTTTCCCATCGAGAAACTGCTGTTGAAGATCGTCCTATCAGAGTGGCAAGTGTAGACTGGGTCATGCTGCCCCCTTCGCGCGCCTGAGTTAGCATCTCTCCTTGGAAACCACAAACTCCATATCTCATAGCTCACTCCATTCGTTCCAAAGTATTAAGACTTCCATTCAGCGCTTTTTAGTTTCATTTTCAACCGAACCAGCACAAGATGGCACTTCAATTTCAACAGCAGGCGCATATGTGGCCATAATCGATTCAACACTCTCAAAAAGTTGCCACCCTTTACAATTTTAATATGAACCTAGAGCTGACAATAATTATTTGGATCGTGCTTTGCTACCAGAATATATGATAATGTACTAACCTCATGAACAACGGAGGGTAACGTAATGGGATTGATCGTTGCTGACGATGGGCTTCCAGCAGATGAAGTTGGCGTATGGGCAAAAGAAAAGCATACCTACCTTCGGCGCTATCTAGATATTTCACGATCCACGCGAAAAAAATATATTGGAAATCAGTAGTGTCCGGTTAAATCGCGAATCGAGCCGCCAAGATCCAATCTGGGCGGGGTTTAGAAAGCAAAATATTTTGGTGCCGATTTGAAATCA
>NZ_SMCO01000037.1 GCF_004346685.1 Sulfurirhabdus autotrophica | reverse complement strand
ATTGTAATGGTTCAAGTTCTGGCAATACCATCAACACTGTATGGGATGCAGTTTCAATTGATACCAACATGGATCCTGACAGCTTTTCAGGTACCCAGATGATTGATGGTCCGACGATAAGCCAAAGTTGGAATTTCAATATTAATGGCATCCAAGCGGTACCCGTTCCAGCCTCATTATGGCTGTTCAGTTCAGGCCTGCTGGGTTTAATCGGTGTGGCACGACGCAAAGCTGCTTAATAGTTTTTTGCACTCATAATGTCAATTGGAGAGTAATGCCATGAATCAGTTGAAACAAATGACAATGAGCGTTGCCGTTTCTATGTTATTTTGCGCCAGCGCGGCACATGCTGTTTATACCCCCATAGTGAGCACCACCGGCAATAATATGACCATGGTCGGTTCATCCAACGGTTTGACTGGTGGCACGAACGACGTGACCTTTACCTGGAATGGTACTTGGTATAACTCTTTGGTCCGCGATGGCAGTTCCAACGCAACTCTGTCCTCGCCAACCGCATTTAGTGGCAAAAAATGGACTGCACACAACGTCAATGTTTATGCGGCTGGTAACTACACTTTTTATACAGGATGCCCAGCCGGTGATCCTGCCTGCGGAATCGGCCCGGCTTACAACCTGTCTGTAGGTTATGGTCAAGTGGGCGTACACCTGTTGTGGGATTGGAGCAGTTCCAAAGATGTCGACATTGTTCTGCTTTGGGACATGAACAAGTCCTGGATGCAAACCGGAACAACCTCACCTTTTTCTACGGGGGGAACAAATCTGAATGGCAATACCATGAATACGGTGTGGAGTGGCGTATCTATCGATACCAATATGGATACGGATAATTATAGCGGCACCCAGATGTTAGATGGTCCCTTTGTTGGTCAAAGTATGAATTTCAATGTTACTGGTGTTCAAGTTTTTTATCAATGTAGTTGGCCTTACGATTTTGGATTGTGTAATCCCAGCGATGGGCCTGGGCCTATTCCCGGACCTCTTCCAACGCCCATTCCTGCCTCAGCTTGGTTGTTGGGTTCTGGCCTGTTGGGCTTGATTGGTTTGGCGCGACGTGAAAAGTGAAAGTAATTGTAGCTGCATATCTCGTAGCTCTTGAAATGATATTCTGGTCAGCATCATTTATTGGGTGTTAAAAATGCGCTAGAAATTAAGTAAAATTCAGTGTTGATGACAGTCAGTTAGTTTAATGTCAAAGTTCCCGCCTCAATGAGCGCGGGATAAATGGAATATTTATTCTATATCAGCAAGTAAATTTTATTTTTGTGGCGAAAAATGTTCGTCTAATTCCTGCAAACATGGATATACCTGCAAGCAAAAATCCCCATGAGCCTGGGAGTGGAACGGGGGTGGGTGCAGTCGTCGATACGGAAACAGGATCTGATTTTGCCAGTACTTCCATTGTCCCATCCCCTTTCAGGTTAGTTATTAGTGCAGAACCCCAAACCGGGTCGGCAAGTAACGAGTTGAAATTAGCGTCATAAAATGACAAGCTAAAAGCTGTGCCACTTGCCCCAGGAGTTGGCGCGGGCATTACCCAGTCGAGGCTGAAGCTCAATGTCGATCCAAATGAAAATCCTTGCAGCAGATCATTGAAGTACTGGCTATTTGCCAGCGTAATGCCATTGTTTAGATTGCCAGAAACATCACCTGTCAAGGTGGGTAAGCCGACAATGCTGCCGTTTGTGGTAAATGCTGCTACGGTAGCAGTGGCTGAAGGGGCATCAACGTCGCCAGGATTGAATTGAAAATCCAGCCAGCCTGTTTGTCCTGCTAGCAGGCTCGTATCAACGGTATTGTACCAGGTATCTGCCAGTACAGCCGTGGAGGCAAAAAAAGCGAGCAAGCCTGCGATGAGATTTTTCCTAAACATAATGAATTCCTTTTGTTAATTTGAAAAGTGACCACCGGCTGTCTGGGAAGCCGATGGTGTACACGCCTTATACGCCGCCGGTATAGGTTGCAGGGCTGTAGGTGATTCTTGTGGGTGATGAGTTTTTAAACTGCACTTTTACTGTGGTGCTGCTTCCTGGCGCTAGGCTGCCTGTCAGTGTCAGGTAGGGCTGGTTGTAATATGTGCCTGCAGCATTGACGACGGTTGCAGTCGATGTCAGGCCCTCGATAACTAGCTTAAGGGGTGCCTGGTGCGGAACTGTGCCAGTATTGCTTACCGTGATTTGGCCGGTGTATATCTGGCTGCCAACGTTGTAGGTTAGCCCTGACTTTACCATGTTGACTCCTGAGGTAACCCTGACTGCCAAGGGTTGCACAAACGGCTGCGCAGGCCAGGCCGGAGTGGCTGCTGCATCTGTGATGTTATGTCGTGCGCCATTTGCAAGCCAGCCCTGTGTCAGGGCAGTAGTAAACAGCTCTTGCGGGTACCATGGATTACCTGTTGCGGGATTGATCAATGATTTGACATTGCTGAAACCGCTGAAACTGCACAGTATTGTGCCTGTCCCATCTGCGGTATCAGTGGGGCGTAAGCAACCTGTGGCAGTCAATGTGTCAGTGTCTGCAATGGGTGAGCCATTGGCATGCACAATGGATTGCACTCTTTGGCCATCAGGGTGTGACAAGTCAACGTTGATATTTAATCCGGACCAGCCATTGGCCCAGCCCCCGCCCTGTAAAAAACTGTCGAGCGAATATACTGCCGTTAAATCGCTTTCAAGGATGGATTTGATGGCCGAGCCTGCTATGGTTCCCGTTCCAAGCGTGTAGGGAACAGGGATATAGCGATAAACGTCTTCAATCGTCAGTGCACCGTCGGCTACGTAATTGTCTTCATACGTCATACCTGCTGCAGGGGTGGGTGCATCCATACGGAAGCCGGGAGTGATGGCAATGTCAGTTCCGGTTTGCTGGCGCAGGGTGTCGGTCCAGGCATTGTTGAAGGTGGATTCCAGTGCATCTTCGCGATCCAGCGGCGCATAAACATGGCCCAGTACAGTGTTGATTGGCTGTGTCAGCTTGAGTGTCATGCCATTCATGGGGACGGTCATGTTGGGATTGGCAGTCAGGAAAGGTGCGCGTGCTGCATCTACCAATGTTTTCATGGCAGGATCATCTGGGATGCTGGAATCTACGGGTAATAGTGTCCAATTGAATACTGGGGTTTGGCCGCTCACTACATCTACATCCATGCGTCCCAGCCAGCCATCATGTCCAGCTTCTACGACCAGTGCGCCACTCTTGGTTTTGAGCGGGGTGAAAATGGTGTCGTGGGTATGGGCTGAGAAGAATACATCCACAGCTCCCGCACTAATGACGTCTGCAAGCCGATAATCTTTTTGTAGCCCCAGTTCACTCATAACCATGACCAGTTCTGCGCCTTGACTGCGCAGGGATTGCGCCTGAGTGTTGATCAGGTCACGATAGGCAGTTTCACCCTGTGTGAATGACAGGCCGACTGCCAGCATGGAATCCATTTGCGCAACAATATCGGAAGTAAGCCCAATGAAGCCGACTTTTACACCGCCAACGGTTTTTAGCAGCGTGCCCGGTAATAACAGACCGCCTGCATTGGCACCAGCAGTGGATTGCATGTTAGCTGCCAGATTTGGAAAGTTCGGCTTTTTAACAGTAATACTGACCGTTGCCTGAAGTAAATTCTTTTGAAAGGTTGTCAGGTTGTTGACGTAGCGAAGACGGAGCACGTTGGGGCCATAGGCAAAATCCCAGTTACCTGGTACGCCGACATCCACACCCAGTGAATTGAGCGGATCGATCACCGCATTGCCCAACGTATAGAGTGCTTCAACTCCGCCGTGGTACGTGTCACCCACGTTCATCAGTACTGAGTTCGGGTTTTGTGCGCGTATCTGTTTCACCAATGTGGCGACCCGTGCCAGGCCACCTCGAGATTCATAAACTACTTGGCCATTCTTTACGACTTTATCCAGATGGGGGGTGAGATGGGCGTGCAGATCATTGTTTTCAATAAATGTCAGGGTAACAGCCTGGGCTTGAATTGCAGCTAATGACATAGCCAGGACGGTCAGGCTGAGTTTGAATTTTTTCACTATGGTCTCCTCTTTCATGTTTCCCGATGCTGGTTAGCGGCAGGATTATCATTTGTTTAACGGGAGCATCATGTATTGATGCATGTTGCCATCATGCTTGTAACTTATTTCATGGTGATGTGGCAGGCGTGACGATTTATGACGAACTGTTTCAATTTGTTACAGCAGGAGGTGCAATAAAAATCAGTGGGACTGAAAGTGAATGAGATTGGGTTGCGTCAACAGGGAGGGTTACGCTGGTTTTGGTATGATGATTTGGGCGATCATTCCACCGTTTTCCCTGTCCAGTAAATTGATTTCCCATTTGTGGATGCGAGAGATTTCCAGCGCGATGGCTAACCCTAATCCAGTGCCGCCCTGATCGGGATGCCGGGATGTGTCAAGGCGATAAAATGGACGAAAAACAAGTGTTTTTTTCTCATCAGGGATTCCAGGGCCGCGGTCACGAATTTCTACTATGATGTTGTTGCTTTCACTGCCCAGCCAGATTTCTACTGGCAGAGACGCGCTGTAATGAATCGCGTTATCCAGCAGATTTGACACAACACGCTTAAAGTCCAGCACAGATAATTGAAGTGCACATTCAGATAACCCGCTTCTGATTACGGGGGAGGTAGCGTCACAATATTCCCTGCTCCATTGGTCTAATAGTTTTGCCAGGTCAGTTTGCTCGGATACGGCGGGTTGCTGGGCGCGGGCAAATTGTAGAAACTGGCCGATCAGACCGTTCATATCGTCAAGATAGCGTGAAATTCTTTCTATCAAAGCCGGGTCGCGTGATTCGCGAAGCAACTCCAGTGCCATCACCATGCGGGCGATGGGTGTTCGCAAATCATGGGAAACACCTGCCAACATAGTGGTTCTGTTATCCAGTAATTCGTGTACCCGCTGCGCCATGTGGTTAAAATTATTGGCAAGAGTGGCTAACTCTTCAGGTCCTTCTTCTGGGATGGGGTCGGGTCTTGCGCCTCGCGCCAGATCATCCGTTGCTGCAGTAAATAGGGTAAATCGACGTTTGATGAGGTTGGTCAGCCATAATGCACTGACCACACTCAATGTGAAAGTTCCACCTATCACTATCAGCATGGCAAGAATCGGGCTGGTGCCGATCCGGTCGCGTGAAAACTCAATACGAACTTCGCGCCCGGACAAAGAGAAATCTACGCGATATCGATTATTTTCGCCTTTCACTGCACGTACGTTTACCGGCATGCCTAAATGATTAGTTAATGCATTTTCAAGTAGCATAACGTAGGGTAAATAACTGGTCTCATCACCTGTTTCATATGTCGAAGGATTAATGTCAATACGGTGTATTCTGCGCAGTTCTGAGCGGAAATGTTCAAACTGTTCGGCTGGTAATGCCACCGAGGTTTGTGCGGAAAAAATGATGAGCGCAGCAAAATCATTTACCGAGTTTTTTACTACAGGGTAAAAAATTAGTGCGCTGGTGACGGACAATGTGATGATCTGCAGCACAAGCGTCAGGCCGAGAAACAAAAATCCGATTCGACCTGCAAGGGTTGCGGTAATGCGCGCCATTATTCCGAGGGGGTTTCTGGTTGGGGCGAAAACAGATATCCCGCACCCCACACTGTGCGAATATACTTTGGACGAGAAATGTCCGGTTCAATTTTTCGCCGCAAGCGCGTCACGCGTACATCTATACTGCGGTCGAAAGGAATGCGCTCGTAGCCTTCTGCCAGGCTGGAGAGTTCATCCCTGTTCAAAACACGATTAGGATGTTGTGCAAAAATTTTCAGTAGTGTGAATTCACCTGTGGTCAGGGGTATTTCATCCCCGTCCCGGTTTAGTTGATGAGCGCCAAGATCAAGCCGAAACGGCCCGAAAGTGATGGTATTTTCAGGTGGCGAAGCTTCTGGTTGAGAGAGGCGGCGGAGAACAGCACGTACCCTTGCCAGTAATTCTCGAGGATTAAAAGGTTTAGAAAGATAATCATCTGCGCCGATTTCCAGCCCTACAATGCGATCTATATCCTCACCCCGTGCGGACATAATGATGATGGGAGTCGGCGAGCTGGCGCACAGACGCCGTGCAATAGAAAGGCCGTCTTCACCCGGTAGCATTAAATCTAGCAAGATCAGATCGGCTGGAGTTGCAGCCAGAAACTGATCCATTTCTTTCCCATTTTCAGCTAATGTAACCTGGAGTCCGTGGCCTTGCAGGTATTCCTTCAGCATGCCGCTTAGTTCGCGATCATCATCCACGATCAGTATGTTGGAGTGTGAGTGTTTCATATTTTACAAGGTTACCATATGCAGGCGTAGATAAAGGGTTGGACGCCACTGCTGTAACAAAATGTAATAAGTTGGGGTGCAGTCACAGGCGTGAAAAAGCAAGTATAGGTATGGGGAGTATGCGTGCAACTCAGGGTGCGCGTTTGTTTGGGGCACGATAACCTGTAAGTCGATGTTTTTGATAATGGGCATGGTATAATGATCGGCTTTTCTACTGAATTTTGTTCCCTGCCATGCCACTTCTTACCCTTGATAATGCTTTCCTTGCTTACGGTCACGTCCCCCTTCTGGATGGTGCTAGCCTTGTTTTTGAACCAGGTGAGCGTATTGGATTAATTGGCCGTAACGGTACTGGCAAGTCCAGCATGCTGAAAGCAATTGCGGGTGAATCTCATCTGGATGATGGCAGTGTGTGGCGAGCACCGGGAATCAGGTTGGCTTATGTGCCGCAGGAACCTGTTTTGGATCCCGATCACACTGTGTTTGAAGCGGTAGCAGAAGGCTTGGGTAATGTGAGCAAGTTGATGCTGGAATACCATGAGGTTACTCACTCCATGGGTGACCCGGATGCGGACATCGATGCCCTTATGGCACGTATGCATGATCTGCAGGTTGAACTGGAAGCGCTGGATGGCTGGCAGGTGCAGGCAAGGGTGGATACGACTTTAAGCCGGTTGAGTTTGCCGGAAGACTCGAAAATAAGTGAACTTTCCGGAGGTTTGCGTAAGCGTGTGGCGCTGGCCCGGGCTTTGGTAATGGAGCCGGAAGTTTTGCTGCTGGATGAGCCGACCAACCACTTGGATTTATCCGCAATTGAATGGCTGGAAGGTTTGATGCGGGAATTTAAAGGCAGTTTGCTGTTTATTACCCATGACCGACGTTTTCTGGATAACGTGGCAAACAGGATTGTTGAGCTTGATCGCGGCAAGTTAACCGGATTTGACGGCAATTTCTCTGCATATCAAATCAAGAAAGCCGAGTTGCTGGAAATTGAAGCGGTTCATAACGACAAATTTGATAAGGTTTTGGCGCAGGAAGAAGTCTGGATTCGCCAAGGTATCAAGGCGCGGGGAACACGCAACGAAGGTCGGGTGCGCAGGTTGGAAGCGCTGCGTCGCGAACGCGCACAGCGTCGTGAGCAGTCTGGTAATGTCAATCTGAATGTGGAAGCGGGTGAACGTTCCGGAAAATTGGTTGCAGAACTGGAACACGTCAGTAAATCCTACGATCATAAGACCGTGATCAGTGATTTTTCTTGTCGCATTATGCGTGGCGATAAAATCGGCCTGATTGGCCCGAATGGGGCGGGTAAAAGTACATTGCTCAAGATGATCTTAGGGCAGCTTGAACCTGATCAGGGTGTAGTCACGCTGGGTACTAAACTGTCCGTGGCCTATTTTGACCAGTTCCGCGAACAACTGGATGATGAAGCAACCGTGATTGATACTATTAGCCAGGGTAGTGATTTTGTAGAGATTAACGGCGAACGTAAGCATGTCATCAGTTATCTGGAAGATTTTCTGTTTGCCCCGCAACGTGCGCGCTCCCCGGTAAAATCATTAAGCGGTGGCGAACGCAATCGTCTATTGCTGGCACGCCTGTTTACCCGTCCCGCAAACGTGCTGGTGCTTGATGAGCCAACCAATGATCTGGATATTGAAACGCTTGAATTGCTTGAAGCATTATTGCAGGAATACACAGGTACTGTTTTGCTGGTGAGTCATGACCGGACATTTCTCGATAACGTTGTAACCCAGGTGGTGGCATTTGAGGGCGATGGCAAGTTGCAGGAATATGTGGGTGGGTATGATGACTGGGTGCGTTATAAAAAAGCGCAAACAGCTTCCAGTGCAAAAAAAACTGAAACCCCTGCCGTCAAGCAAAAACCAGTAGAGGCTAAACCGGCGGCCCGTGCCAAGTTAAGCTATAAGGAAAGCCGCGAACTGGAAGCATTGCCCCAGCAAATCCAGGCTTTAGAAAAAGAACAGGCAGCTATAACTGAAAAATTGGCCGATACTAGCTTGTATCAGACTCAGCCAGATGAAGTTAAAGCGTTGCAAGCTCGTTTTGCTGAAATTGATGAAGAGATGCTGCTGGCACTGGCGCGTTGGGAAGAGTTGGAGGTGAAGTAATCTGTTTGTTATTCAAATGCAAAGTGGAATGACAACTACTGTTTAAACAGTGATGTAGATGCACCCGCCAATTGCGCTAATGAAAAGTACAAGATGCAGCCATGCCCAGATGGCATAGGTGCGAATCAGTTTTTCCGGTGGCTGATTGGAAATAAGGAACAGCCTGCCATCTCGGGGTTTACGCATGACGTGTACGCCATCTTTGAGGCGGAGTTCCATGTGCTGTTTTTCTACTTCCCGCCGGGCTTGGTTACGAGCTAATTCCCACTCCTGAAGGTCAATTTCACCGTCTTTGTTCAGATCAAATCTTTGTAGCAGGTTTGCTTTGTCTTTTTTCCATTCCGCAAGCAGTTCATTTACGTCCGCTTTTAAACTGAGCTCAGAGTTTGCGCCACCTAAAGTGATGTGTTCGCCAATTGCGTAGAGTGGTTCCTGTGCTAGTAAAAGCCACTCTGTATGGCGGTATGTCCCTTTATGCCAAACTTGTTTGTGGGTGGTGATGATTTCAGCATGGTCAGGGTCAACTGCACATTTTCCGCTACGATCGTTGAGTATAAACGTGTCGCTGCTCATGCCGCTATCCGCAGTCTTCCAGTTGTTGTCATTATCCCTTTGTTCAATAATGTACCGAAACCATAAACAGGGCAGGCCGGTCAGCTTGCTGGTCAGGGTGTATCCGTCATGTTGTTCACCGCGGCCAAAAAACTCCACGTAACCTTGAGCAGCTGATGCAATTTTGGATGTGGGTGTGTCGCCTACCATCCGATAACGCCGCAGATTGCCAACCCATGCAATAAAGCTGGTGAGCGCAATTAATGCGAATGAGATAACCCAGCCTGTCCGGGTTCCCATTTTGACGCCAATGAAAAGCAGTGCAAGGTTAAAACCGGAGGCAAGAAAATTTGCGTAATGCAAACGCAGTTCGGACAACGACGGCATGCCGAATAGCTTGAAGCTTGGTTAGCTGAAAAGCTGTTTGACGTTTACATCAGCCAGTTCTTCAGCCTGAAATTCCAGCAAGTCGAATGGCTGAAAATTGAAAATGCGCGCAATAATCAGATCGGGAAACTGTTCAATACGCACATTGTTAACGTTGACGCTTTCATTATAAAATTCACGCCGATCAGCGATAGCGTTTTCCAGCCCGCTTATACGAGCCTGCAAGTGCTGAAACGTTTCATTGGTTTTCAAGTCCGGGTAGGCTTCGGCTACGGCAAATAAATTACCCAAACCAAGTCTAAGCGTGTTTTCAGCTGCACCCAGCGCGCCAATATCCTGTTTTTCGCGTGCCTGTGATACTTGTGAGCGCGCCTGCATGACTTTTTCCAGTGTTTCCTGCTCAAACTTCATGTATTGCTTGCAGGTTTCTACGAGTTTGGGTAATTCGTCGTGCCGCTGTTTCAAAAGAATATCAATGTTAGCCCAGGCTTTGCTGACATTATGTTTAAGCATGACTAAGCTGTTATATGCAATGATCGCATATACGCCAACAATAACGATGATTGTAAGCGTAATGAGTCCGAACATCCCCATTTATTTCCCCTTAAGAACTGCTTGTTTGAATTTTAGTTTTCTAATTCTTCAGCCCAAATCAGTGATTTGACATGAACAAGGTTAACTTCGTCTGCACTGAAACCACAAGCTTCGGCCTGTTGTTCTATTGCTTCCTGGTCAAAGTTTTCACAGGCAATGGCAAGCTGTAAATACGGTGCATAAATACCCTGGCGATTCATAATCGCATCGACAACTGGCGTGGGTAAATTGAGTTTCGACATAGCCTGTTCCATCGGCGCGTTGAGCAAGGCATCCAGCACTGAGAAAATGCCGACAATAAACAGTCCGCCATGATCTTTCGGTGGTAATTTTCTTTGCCCAAGTGTTTCAGTAAAGCGCGCACGTATCAATGCGCTTTTGAGCAGCGCACGGCTGCGCTCATCAGCTTTCCCTGTCGTAAACATCAGTAATGTGAGCCAGCGGTATAGCTGGTCATATCCGAGTAGAACCAGTGCATGGCCAATAGAGCGAATGGTTTGCTGCAGGCCGTTTGCCGGGCAATTGATGTATTTAAGCAGCTTGACGGAAAGTGCGGCATCCAGTTTGACTTTCTGCTCCAGTTCGCTGATTTCAGCATGGTTCATGACCATGTTGAGCATTTCCATCACGCGAATGCGATTGCTATCCAGACGTTGTGGAGAATCTGGCTGCAGTTTGGTGAAGTAATACCCCTGGAATGAATTAAATGAGAGGTTTTTATATGCGTCAAAGGCATCATTCGTTTCAACATTTTTGGCAATAAACAAAGGGGAAGCCACTTTCTTCATTTTTCCTATTTGTTCGCTTAGCATTAGCGCATCGTACTGCCGAGTGTCAATTCGCACATATTTACTGAGCTTCAAAAATGCATCCAGTTGCGGAACATACTCGAAATCTTCCAGTGCAAGTGGAATGCCCTGCTTCACCAATTCCTGGCAGCGTTCAAAGAGTGGTTGCGGAGCACCGGGTTCAAGATGAATCGCTACGCATACCTTTTCTTTTGGAAGTTGTTCTATGAGCGGATTGAACAGCGTAGCGGGTGAAAGATTGATAAAGGTGAGTTTGTTTCCCAGTGCCTTCTGGAAATCCAGATCAATCACGCTGATTATCAGCATCTCATCCTGCATTTTCTGGATGGTATTTGCTGCGTCAGTGGGAGGGAGTGCGCGCTTGTTCTGAAGTTTTAGCTCGTAACCGATTACGCGATGGGATGCGTCCAGTATGGGTTGATGCCCTAAAAATCGTTGGAGTGTTTGGCTGCCTTGAGCACGTTCACCATTGGTTTCTATCTCCATGACATCTGTCACGATTGTTTCAGGCGAGACATCCTGTGTGTCCACAATCTTTCTGCCTACTTGAACTGGCGGGTTCAGTGGAGGAATAAGCGGTGCTTTGTCTTTCTCTGTGGCAACATTTTCGATAGGTTTTTCCTGCTTTTTAACAGGAGCCGATTTGTCACTTTTTAGAAACTTCAGGTACTTTTCCAGCATGCAATTATCTTCCGGCTAAATGTAGATTTCATTTTAGCATGCAAGTATCGCGCAGATTAGTAAACATGCATAGTCATCTCAGGTATGAATCAGTCTCAGACTCGCTCTTCTCACCCCATATTCATTTGGATAAAGTATAAAGATCACACAAAATTATTCTATTGCTGAAACTGGTTGATTTAACCGGTCAAGCAGGTTGCTTACAGCCCGATCGACAAGGTTGTCATCGTTAATGATTTCTGCCAGCCCATCACGGAATTTCATCTCCAATCCAGATGGTGTAATGGAAACTGCACGCTCTCCCAATCGGTTGGTAAAGAGATAGAGCCCTTTCATCGGGCTGACCCAGGCGAGCTTGGCACGTGTGCTAGTGCCGTCTGTTTGTAAAAATTCGATCCAGGTGCCGCGTTTTAAGCGACTGACCATGGCGGTGTAGTCATCCCCTTCAACTTCTGGGTCTGCTTGCCAATTGTCATCACTCAGAGTAAGTTCGTTAGTTTTGTTTACTGTATGTTCGTCAGCAATATTACTGATTTCCTGCAGGAGATTAAAATCTGGTTCGAGGGGGGTAGCAGGTAGCGCAATCTCCTCAAAATCCATGTGTGCTTCTGCATCGGATGATAAATCCAGCGCAAAATCGTCAGGTAAATCCAGTTCACTTGCGTTAAATTCTTCAGCTGCGGAAGCTTCTGCTGTGGTCTGCAATCCTGATTTAACCGCATCAGCATGGCATCTGACCAACGTAGAAAAAAAGGCATTACGCTCCTCTTCAGGCATGCCGGCTGTTTCCATACCATCCTGAAGGCGTTTCAATAATCCGGGTAATAAGCTGACAAGTTTTTTGCGATCCTCAGGAGCGGGTTTAGAGGTTACGCTCCAGACAAGGTTGTCCATTGTATCAATGGCATTGTTCCAGCGAACCCCATCTTCTCCCGTCTGAATGTAAGCCGATGTGAGGAGGGGTTTCCAATAGCCGGTCAGAAAGTTGCGAATGACCTCTGGTAAATGCTGAGCATGGATACGGCGACGCACTTCATCATGTGCCATGATTTTGGCAATCTCTTCTCTTTCCTGATGATGAATGACTTGGGCACTGCGACCAGTTAGTTCATCTGCCTGGTGTTTTTCAGCCGCAAGAAACTGCTCCAGTTCTTCTTCAACTTCGACAAAAATACCCACTTCATCTTCAAATTCATTCAGCACTTTTTGCACCAGGCTATCAACTAGCTTGTACAACCCCCCTTGATGGCCTTCCGCTTCATCCCAACCAATTGCTGCACCGGCCAGCGTGTCCAGAAACTTTCTTGCGGGATGGGATTTCTGCGAGAAGAAGGTTTTATCCATCATGGCTACTTTCAGCATGGGGATCTGCAAGCGGCCGATCAAAGCCTTGATGGCATCTGGGATATTCCGATCATCCAGAATGTAATCGAATAACATGGCCACGATGTCGAGCGTCATGGAATCAACATGCCCCAACGTATTCGCTACACTGGAAGACTTGATTTCCCGCAATACATTGGTTCGCCCACCAGTGAATGCGGCAGCATCCAGGGCGCCACCGTT
Source organism: Sulfurirhabdus autotrophica (assembly GCF_004346685.1). Classification (NCBI taxonomy): domain Bacteria; kingdom Pseudomonadati; phylum Pseudomonadota; class Betaproteobacteria; order Nitrosomonadales; family Sulfuricellaceae; genus Sulfurirhabdus; species Sulfurirhabdus autotrophica. The sequence goes on along the minus strand of NZ_SMCO01000037.1, from coordinate 3,190 downwards.
AGAGACAAACCCTTCTATCTGACCGTGCTGGAGCTTGTTAAGTGCCTCCATTACGCCACTACCAATTTGTGCCGGGATACCTGCTATCCCGCCAGCGCTGCTACCTATAGCACTACCATTACCTGCAACCCCGCCCGTAAAACCACCGGCTACACCTGGCTGTGAAATGCCCATCCCTCCGCCACCCAATGTCAATAATTGTTGCAGGGTTGCAAATAGCTCGTTTCCACCGACGACAGGCTGACCAGCAGCAATGCCACCGGCAGGAAGAGTCATGCCGGATGCTGACGCTGAAGAAGCCTGTTTTTTCATTCCAACACGAATTTTTGGCAGGACGCCTTTTTCCACCAGATGCTGGTTTATTTCCTGATACATGTCTTTTAACTGGTCAGGCATATATTTATTGAACAGCCTTACCAGTAAGAGCTTAACTTTGACGTCGCAATTCCAGTCTTTAAGTGCTTCCATAAAGGCTGCACCAATGACTTCCGGTCCAATTGGGTTGTTATGGTTTGAAAGTTCCGGGTCATGTAACAAAATGCCGATACGTTTTTCTATGCCAAACAGCGCTTCAGCGCAGGTGCCGTGGATGTTGTTCGCAATGTTGATCGCAGCAAGGGATTCTTCCAGTTCGTCGGGATCTACCAAACTAAAATCAGATTCAAGGGACGCAGATGCTGAAAATGAGGCGTTTTTATCTTTGCGTGTTTCTTTGGCAAAGCTTTGGAGAAATTGCTGTTTAAATGCAGATTCAAGGATGGCACGCTTGTCACGGGCAAGCGTCATCGCTTCCATGTAAAGGTTGCGCATCTCGAATCCAGTATTGGTTTCGGAAAGCAAGAAAAACTCGTCGACAGCTTTTCCAAGCATGTCAGACAGGGCATTGACCAGTTTTGAGGCGGCCATATCCCGGCTATCGTTCAGAAATTGTGTGGTAGACGAGCTTGAAATACGTGATTTTTCAAACTTATTTATATGCACGACGTTCTGATTCGAAGCGGTTTTCATGATTCTGCTCCCAGCTTAGGTGAACTTTGTAATTATAGCGGATGGTTTGCTAAAAACTTAAGTCACCAATTGTTCCAATTCGATGCAATCCAAAGGGAGCGGGGGGTAACAAAGTGCCAGTGGCGATCCGGTATGCTTGAAGAGAATTGAAGGTGTTACCGTGCCGAAAGAGTATAGTCGAGAAATCACTCATTCAACCACCTAGCAATTCCGCTATCGTAGGACTTTTATCATCCCTTAGACCGGAAACTTTGCGTCCCCACCTTTCGATGGGTTTGCCCTGTTTAGGTATTACAACCTTCAGATAACTGACGGTTAAACGTAACGGATTTTTGTTACGTTATAGTTACCCTATCACAGAATTAAAGTCTATGCAATGGCGATTATGGTCTAAATAAGGGGTGTCAATGATGAATCTTTTTTAACCTTTAATGGATAAAAACTAAAGGTTAAATTCTGCGGGAGAGTATGGCTGATATTTCGGTATCCTCAAGCACAATTGGGTTGGTTTTCATGCTGCTGCCACGGCTATTCTTAACTATGTGCGGGAAATCACTTTCATTGATGCCGTAGTTGCTTAAACGAGGAAGGCATAGTTGTTCAGTCCAATCGTCAAGTAATTTTACCAGGTCTATGAGCGCGCTGGCGTTGTTCATCTCATTTTCAGTTTTTCCTGAGAGCAGCCGACCGATTTCAGCATACTTGAAGAGTGCCGGGTTGGCTGGCTCGCGTTGGGTCATGGCGATAATGTTGATCTCGGTAGCGGTCGCAACCAGTGTGCCGCATACCACACCGTGGGGGATGGGGAAAAATGCACCAAGCGGAGAAGCCAGTCCGTGGACTGACCCTAGTCCCACCTGCGCTAGAGTAATGCCTGAAAGCATTGCAGCGTACGCCATTCGTTCTCGCCCATTGCTGTCTTCCGGGTTATGAAACCAGGGAAGCAGGCCATCGCGAACAGCATTCAGACCGCTTAATGCCAGCGCATCAGTAAAGTGGTTAGCTTTGCTTGAAACATAAGATTCCAGCAGCTGAGTGAAAGCATCCATTCCGTTCGCTGCTATCAGTTCGGGTGGGCAGCTGGAGAGTAGATCCGGATCAACCACGGCATACTGTGGTACCAATAGTTCGTCGCGAAAGGATTTTTTGAAACCCGTACTGCCTTGAATGCTGAGTACCGCATTTTTAGTGGCCTCTGAGCCTGTCCCGGCAGTGGTCGGAACAGCAATAAACGGCGTAGAGGGGCCATTGTAAGGCAGTTCTGGCCCAACCCCTTCCAGATGATCCATCACTGAGCTGCCAGGGATAAGCAAGCCGGCAATCGCTTTGGCAGCATCCAGTACACTGCCGCCACCTATGCCGAGTACCACATCAATATTCACGTTCTTGAAACGGGCTACGGCATCATCCACCAATTGGGGGGAAGGTTCACCAGAAACCGTCAGCGAATCCCATGTGAAATTCTGTTGTTTCAGATTCTCACTTAACCATGTCCAATGGGGCGTTTCTCGGAAAGAGCGATCTCCAGTAACGATCAATACATGCTTGCCAAAATCGCCGAGCAAAGCAGGGATTTTTTTGAAACAGCCTGAACCAAATTCTATCCGTGGCAGTCGTGAAATAGAGAACGCGGGATTGGTCATTGATTTTCCTTTGAAGGAAGCAGCCCAAGGTAAGTGATCCCTTGTCGTGGTTCTGCCATCCAGTCGGTTACTGTGTCACGCCATTTCAGATAATGGGGTGTCAGCTTATGAGCTGCGGCACCATTGGCAGTTTCATACGCTTCATACAGTACAAAGCGTGCGAGTTCTTCCGGTAATTGCAATACATCAAACCGCAGGTTTTCAGGTTCTTTAATCGAAGCCAGGTGATTTTCTTGCGTGGCAGCGATAAATTCTTCAAGGTGAGCCATTTTGACATGGATGTGAACTATCGTGACATGCATATATTTTTTCCTCAAACTGCGATCGGTTGTATGCAGTATTTTGTTTCTGTTGCGAATTAGAAAGCCAGTAAAAGCGCTGATTTGACTCGCTGTGGTGTATCAGCAGACAATGCAAAATAATGGCGATAGCCTGATTTATATCAAAAGGCGGATTCAAGGATGAAGTGCAATTTTGAGTAATGTTGGTTAAGAGGGCGAGATGCGGTAGCATCCGAGCCTTTTTGACCAGCCAGTCGA
>NZ_SMCO01000036.1 GCF_004346685.1 Sulfurirhabdus autotrophica | reverse complement strand
GAACAATCGCCCCAGAAAACGACTTGGATATCAAACGCCCAATCAGGTATTCTTCGAATCAACAGGCCTTGCACTTCAAACTTGAATCCGCGAAACGGTTGAAGCGTTAAGGTATGAATAAATTCCTGATTTAAGTTAAAAAGGTAAGTCACAATTCCAATTTTCAAACACTTGATACTTGGAACGCAACGCTATACAATTAATCGATGATTAAAAATTTTCGACACAAGGGGTTGCAAGCCTTTTTCGAGAAGGGAAGCAAGGCAGGCATACAGCCGTCCCATGCACCACGACTGGCGCGGCAACTGACGCGACTTGATCTTGCCAAGACTTCCGAGGATATGAATATACCGGGTTGGGGATTGCATGCCCTATCAGGTAACCTTGCCGGTCACTACTCAGTCAGAGTAAACGGAAACTGGCGTTTGACCTTCGTCTTTGAAAGCGGCGATGCCGTGCTGGTTGATTATCAGGACTACCACTAGGAGAAATTAAACATGACCCGAATGTATAACCCACCTCATCCCGGCGAAACACTGAAGGAAGACATTTTACCCGCTTTGGACTTGACTGTAACCGAAGCCGCCGCCCAGCTTGGCGTGACCCGTGCCGCCTTTTCGCGGGTATTAAATGGCCGCGCTGCTATCTCACCGGTAATGGCTCTTCGTCTTGAAGGCTGGTTAGGCGTGAACAATGGAGGCCGCGCAGATTTGTGGATTACACAACAAGCCACCTACGACCTCTGGCAGGCACGCAAAGCCGGGGCACCGAAAGTACAGCATGCTCGAATAAAACGCTTGGCCGCCTGACAAAAAAATCAAAACCAATAAAAACGCTGCGAATAAAACCGGCATTTAGACATGTGGGATAAGAGCGAGCTTATTATCGCTTTAAATATCACCAATAGTTAGGGACATTAGTATCTTGCTAATCCCCGTGCTGTACATATCAGTAAAATAGACACGTATGGTTAACCTGGTTGCACTGTGGGAATACCCTGTTGCAATTCCTGTTAGAAGTCGTCATGATTTGATAAGTGACTGGACCAGAGTTTTACTTGGTGTAGTGGAAACATAGCTGGTTAGTATCTTTGCAGATATGACTGTGGTAGTGATATTAAACTCGATTGGAGCTTCTTTCTTAATAGCAGCAAAAACGGGCTTATTTTTTGGTATTTATCCTGCCAAAAAAGCTGCTTATTTAAAACCGGTTGAGGCGTTAAGGTATGAATAAACAACGTAGATCACATGTCAGACTCAGCACTTAATTTATTTCGGGCTTTCCCTTCTTTTATCCAGCACCAATACCTGATTGGCCAACTAATCAAACGGGATGTGCTACTGCGTTATCGCGGTGCTTTCTTTGGTGTGTTGTGGGTATTTCTAAGCCCCCTTCTTATGCTCGGTATTTTTGCTTTTGTATTTGGTAGCATTTTCCAGTCCCGCTGGCCACAGCAAAACGAGGTCATGCCTTTCTGGCTGCTTCTATACTGCGGATTAATCGTCTTCAATCTTTTTGCAGAAACAATATCACGTGCTCCGGGTGCAGTTCGCGGTTACCCAAGTTATGTCAAAAAAATCATTTTTCCCGTGCATATCCTGCCCCTCATTCCGCTTGGTGCTGCATTTGTGCATACCGCTTTCAATATCATCATCCTGTTTGCAGCCTTGGCCTGGACTGGTCATTTGCATCTTAGCATCCTTCTTTTTCCGTTTCTGCTTTTCCCTACTATTCTGCTAGCATTGGGCTTATCCTGGTTTCTGGCAGCTTGGGGTGTATTTATCAAAGACATGACTCAAATCGTACCGGTATTCGTACAAATGCTCATGTTCCTTTCGCCCATTTTTTACCCAATCAATGCCGTACCTGCTTTGCTACAACCCATATACCAACACAACCCGTTGGGCGCTGTCATAGAAGCTGCCCGTGCAGCAGCAACTGGACAACCTATTGACTGGTCAACTTGGGGTATTGCCTTGGCAATCGGGCTTATTGCATCCATTTTAGGCTTTGCGTTCTTCCAGCATAGCCGGGAGGAATTTGCCGATGTGCTCTGACATCGCTATTTCTGCCAAAAACCTGACCAAACGCTATCGAATTTTTGGACATCCCGGAGATCGCATCAAACAAGCCCTCACCCTAGGTCGAGTAAAATTTCACAGGGAATTCACGGCACTCAATGATGTTTCCTTTGACATAAAAAAAGGCGAAATTGTAGGCATTATTGGCAGAAACGGATCTGGCAAAAGCACCCTACTCCAACTAATTTGTGGCATTCTCAAGCCAACTTCAGGCAGCATCATAGTGAATGGCCGCATCTCTGCATTACTGGAATTGGGAGCAGGATTTAACCATGAATTCACAGGAAGAGAGAACGTCTATTTTCAGGGAGCCATAATGAGCATTCCCAAAGAAGAGATGGATAGGCGGTTTGATGAAATAGCGGCATTTGCAGATATTGGGGAATTTATAGATCAACCTGTACGAATGTATTCGAGCGGGATGTTTGTCCGACTTGCATTTGCAACGGCAATATATGTTGAACCAGATATTCTGATTGTGGACGAAGCGCTGGCGGTAGGTGATATGGCGTTTCAACGCAAGTGCTTTGAGCGACTTGAGATACTGCTGTCAGAAAAGAAGCGTATTGTACTTTTTGTAAGCCATGATCTCCGGCAGGTTGAACGCTTCTGTTCACGAGTAATTTTCTTGCGTAATAATCAAATTGTAGCAGATGGCCCCGCACATAATACTTGCCAACTTTACTATGAACAGGCAAACCAGGATGCAATGGTTGAGTTCACAGCAAATAAATCATCTAGAGCGAAAATTACTGGAACTGGTGAAGCAGAGTTGCTAAACATTCATGTTATTGATTCTAATGGTCACGATATTCAGGAGATTCAACCAGGCGACCCTTTACGAATCAGGGTTCAATTCAAACTTTATGTACCACTCAGACAGCCAGAACTCTTTGTCGGAACCCAAGCTACCGACTTACAATACTTAAGTGCCGCGTCTTCAGCTGAGCTAAATGCACCTATCCACTTTGAGCCAGGAGACCATACTATCGAATATCGTTTAGACCAATTTCCGCTGGTGCCTGGCCAATATTTTGTTCGTTTTGCGATTCGTGATGAACATTTCAGACTATTATTTGCGGGTGAAGGATTGTGCCCTTTTTTTGTTTCCACAGATTCCACTGAATTTGATCGCCCCAATCGGCTCCTTAACCTGAGAACAGAATGGATAGTAGGCGGGCTACATTATCAATACGACAAATCGGATATAAAATCGAGGAAGGCGTAGCATGCGTATTGCAATTCTAATTCGGGAACAAGATGGGATAAGTCTCCTCCGCTACAGAGAAGGTGTGATGCGAGAATTGCAGGTGCAAGGTGCTACTTTCCTCCCTTTCAAAGAAAACGAACCGATCCCGCTGGAATGCGATGTTGTTTGGGATCCGGGCATGGGTCGAAACAGACTACCGTTATCCGCATTCAAAAACATACAGCGTCCAATTGTGGTCACGCTCCATGGAAGCGCTACTTTTACAATGAAATGGCGTGAGGTCTATTCGGGTTTATTCGAAGCATTACGAGACAAATGGGCCAATGTCGCAGCCATGCGAGAATGGACATGGTTCAGAAATAAAGTCACGGCAATTGTGGCTGTCTCGCGATATGGTGCTATAGAAGCATCGCGTGTCTACAATATACCTTCAGACTTTGTCACGCCTATTTACCACGGCGTTGACCACTTGATGTTCTTTCCAGAAAAAAACTTATCAGGTCAAACCAACCCTTATTTTCTTCATGTCTCAGCCTATCAACCCCTTAAAAATGTGGACCGACTAATAGAAGCTTATGAGCAGTTACCGGAAGCTACAAGACCTAATCTAATAGTCATTTCACCAGGGTTTGTACAAAAAAAAACAAAAATAGCAGGGCTTTCTATTATAGATCACCCCCTTTCCTCGCAGGAACTGGCTAAGTTTTATAATGATGCTCTTGGATTCATATTTCCATCATTGCGCGAATCTTTTGGACTTCCCATCATAGAAGCCATGGCATGTGGCTGTCCCGTAATTACTTCTTTTGATACTGCATGTGCTGAAGTCGCTGGTGATGCGGCACTTCTTGTCAATCCACGTTCTGCCAGCGATATTACCCAAGCAATGTCACGATTGATCAATGAACCTGATTTAAGAACCCAATTGAGAGAAAAAGGGCTAGCCAAAGCAAGGCAATTTACCTGGGCGGAAACGGCACGTTTACACATGACAGTTTTCAGGAGTGTGTTGCGTTGAACCTATATGAGTGGTTTTTCTAGATGGGAAGCGAATGTACCATTGTGTTGGGCATGCATCGGAGTGGCACTTCTGCCTTATCTGGCGTGCTTGCCAAGGCTGGTATCGATTTCGGCAGCCGGTTGCTATTAGCAGGGGCTGAAGAAAATCCAAAAGGATTTTGGGAACACAGCGATATTGTCGCTCTCCATGACAAATTATTGCATTCCCTCGGTTCAGCTTGGGACAACATCGACCCACTGAAAGAAGCATGGTGGGAGAAATCTTTCCTTAGCACATTCCGTCACGATCTGCGCGAGATTCTAAAAAGAGACTTTACCCATGTCACCCATTGGGGTGTGAAGGATCCACGGCTTTGCCGCCTTTTACCATTCTGGCAAAGAGTATTAAAAGAAACTGGCTACAGAACACGCCATGTACTCATCCTCCGGCATCCCATGGAAGTCGCACGATCGCTGCATATTCGAAATGGTATATCCGAACTCAGGGCTTCGATGCTTTGGCTCGAATATACACTAGCCGCAGAACGATATAGCCGTGGCTTACCTCGGGTATTGCTGCGATATGAGGACTTACTTTCGGACTGGCGACTGGCCATTTCCCCCTTGCTGAAAGACCCAGATTATGGCCTGCAACTGACGCCTGATACAGAGATGGAAATCGACGCCTTTCTCGACCACCATCTGCGCCACCACCGTGAGCATGATATCAAATCTCCCGCTTCTACTCCTTTACGCCTCAGTCAGGAATTGTATGAGCAGCTCCCCTCCCTTCTGCGAGATGGGCAGGTGGAGGAGATGTTTGCTACGACTGCGAAACAGCTTGAGCAATACCGTCAAGAAATGGCGCCCTGGCTCGATTGCCTCCGAAGCGATTTGAAAAATTGCCAGCGTAAATTAGATAGTTCACATCGAGAATTTAATCATCAAATAGACGATCTGGAACGGGAAAACACTCGTATCAAATCATCCCTTACATGGAAAATGGGCAGCCCATTACGCTTAGCACAAAACCTTATACAATCACCTGAACAAACCCTGAACGAAATAGTGACTCGTATAAAAGTTACTCCACAAGAATACGGACAATCATTAATCGAAAAGCCTTCTGTGGAAATAACTTCCATAGTACCAACTCTCGTCCAGGTGGAAATACCCCCATCATCTGAATTGCTGAACACACTCGCCTTCCCTTACCGTGCTTCTCCTTTGGTTTCGATCATAGTACCTGTATTTAATCGGCTACATCTTACTCTAGAATGCCTCCTTTCCTTGATTCACTGCACATCCAGTCATGACTTTGAAGTGATCGTGATCGACGATGCGTCTCTCGACGACACTCCTGACGTATTACAGCATATCCATGGTCTGCGCTATATCAGAAACCCATCCAACCTTGGCTATATCGAAACCTGCAATAGGGCAGCAGCCGAGGCGTTTGGTCGCTATCTGGTGTTTCTCGACAATGACACCCAAGTTCAACCCGGCTGGCTAGATGCTTTGCTTGCCGTTTTCGAACAACATCCAGAAACGGGAATTGCAGGCTCGAAATTACTTAACACTGATGGAAGCCTTCAGGAGGCGGGGGCAGAGCTTACAGCAGAAGCTTTCACCATTTCGCGTGGAGAAGGGGGGGCTCCAGATAAAGACGCCTATAACACATTTCAAGAAGTTACCTACGTGTCAGCCACAAGCCTAATGATCAAAACATCAATCTTCTATGCGCTCGGTGGCTTCGACGACGTTTACTCTCCAGCCTACTACTGTGATGCAGACCTGGCGATGCGCGTCCGGCAGGCAGGATATCGTATCTACTATCAACCTGAATCTGTGGCCGTACATCGGCGTACTACCACTCGACAAATTCCCGCATCGGAGGCCAACATGTCCTTAGGGAGCCGGCTAATTTTCCTTGCGCGATGGGAAGACAAACTACTGCTCCACAACGCAACAAGTGGATCAGAAATGCCATGATGATGTGTATTTTCATCAACAGAATTCTTCCTTATGCATCAATGCCTGCAATCAGCGATAGGCACTATGCTTTTCCGAGATTCCTTCCGCTACTGTCAGTCAGGCCACAACCTGCTATTATCTTCAACGTAGATTTCCTATAATCGTTTCTTCACATAAAATCATATAACCTTCAACTGCACAGACTTATGAATTCATCCACTTCCTCACATTTTTCAGATAATGTATCAGATAATGTAAATGAAGATGAGGCACATGCCTTACTACTTAAGCATTTCACTCCCATTTACAAGGATCGTGTAAATGGCTATATTGAGGGAGTGCTTGCTATCGAGCCTTACAGAGGTCGTTTTGATTACTTACGTGTGATCATCGGTACCGAGCATTTCCACCAAGAAACCCAGGTTCTAATTTCTGGCTATGGTGCAGGCTCGGAAATGATTGTAGCGCGTCAGGCTGGCTTGGGGAATATTTTTGGAGTAGAAGTCGAACAGATTTGGATGGAAGTAACCCAAAAAAGGTTAGCATTTTTTCCGAAAATGTATCCCACGCACTATGACGGCACGATATTGCCATATACAGATTCACAGTTCGATATACTGATGTCTGGCCACGTAATAGAACACTCTCGCAACCCTCAACTTTATCTGCACGAATGTATGCGCGTGCTTACAATCGGAGGGTATCTGTCTTTAGAGTTTCCGCATCGTTACCACCACACTGAACTGCACACTCAACTTCCTTCATTGGAATGGCTGCCGCATAAAATGCGTAACTCGGCACTAAATGCTTTGTCAGGGCGCTTCTCCCCACTTAGTTCGGGAGTAAAGGCCCGCTATGCTTCGATAGTATCTACTCACCTGCAACAGATCAGCATGGGAAGCGTGCGCGACTGGCTTAAATCTAGCGGGTATTCCCACACCATTCTGGACACAACAAAAGCCGCACCTGGCATCATACGTTGTGCAATACGTAAGGACGCCTGTGTTTCCTAGAGTTAACGTAAATACATCCGCGAAAGACAACTCAGTACCCCCTGAAGATTTGCACATAGTTTGCGATATCGTCATCCCGATCCACAACGCAGCGCACTGGGTTGATTGGTGCATTGACGAAGTTATTCGGTACGACTCTAATTTAGTGGGACGTGTTATTCTGGTCGATGACGGATCGAATCAGGAACAGTCCCAATTAATTAAACAAATCTCGCAACGTTTCCATAAGGCTTTATTTGTTCAAACACCTGGCACAGACCACGGCTTCGGTATCGCCTGCAACCACGGAGCCTCTTTATCATCCGCCCCATATTTGCTTTTTCTGAATACTGACTGCCTGTTAACTGAAGGCTGTCTTGAATCACTACTAGCACCATTCAATCAAGATCCCAATATCGTACTATCCTGCCCTGTTTCAAACAATTCACCTGCACTAACACTCCCAATGTTTCCAGGATATAGCTATGTGGACATGAATCGACTTTGTCAGGATGCATTTATACATCACCCTCCCGAAAATAAAGTACTCGATGCCTGCACCGTAGTCGGCAATTGCCTCATGGTACGTAAAAATTTCTTCGAAAAAGCAGGCGGTTTCGATATGGTTTGGGGCAAAGGATATGGTGAAGAAACCGACCTGCACATGAAAGCTTTCTCACTAGGACTTAGAGGTGTCGTGGCATTGAATTCCTATGTATATCATTTCGGTTCAGGCACTTTCCAATATGAAGCTGAACAGGAACAAATCAAAAAACGTAATTACACCTTATTCATGTCCAAGTGGGCAAAAGAATATCAAAGTCTTGCAAAACAATGTTCCAAGAAACCTCCAATACCACAGCTCAAAAAGCATATTCAGAAAAGCATACAAGTTGCTAATCCTCTTGAAATTGATGTCCTCTTTTACTTGCCGGCTCTGAATCAATCCACTGGCGGCATTCATGCTGTTGTAGCTATATGTAACGCACTAATACGCGCAGGGGTGCGCGCTGGTTGCGTCGTAGTTGGGGACATCCGACGATCCGGCAGTAACGCATACCAGGAACCATTACTGTTTGAATTTCTACACCACCCTACCAACCAACACTTTTTGGCCGATAAGAACATTGCGCCAAAAATTGTAGTTTCCACTATTTTTACTTCCGCCCCAATTGTAAACCAGTACGCACTCGCACGGTGCGCTAGGCACTTGCAATACATCCAGGGCTATGAAGCCTATTTCGATGCGGGTCGACGTTTCAACGAATTTGTTGAAGCACTCCAGTTTGGAGATGCGGTCATAACTACCTCACGCTGGTTGGAAAAGATGATCAGCCGTCATTTACCACAAGATACCCCACCCTTTCGTATACCTCTGGGTGTCAACGAATACGTCTTTTATCCAAGCAACCAAAAGCTTCAGATATCAAAGAAAGCTTGTCCTGTGATCGGTGCCGTTTTACGCAGCGTACCAGATAAGGGCCAAGGAATGGTTCTAGAAGTAATTGACCGCCTCATTAAATGCGAAAATTTCCATGCCATCATTTTCCGCTCAGCAAGCTACACTATTCCTACATGGTGGTTACCAGAAAAATATACAATTGTAGAGTTGCCTGCAGAACAGTTATCCATTGCTCAAACTTTGCGAGGGATCGACGTATTCTTAGACGCTTCACTACATGAAGGATTTGGCCTTATGCCACTAGAAGCGCTGGCCTGCGGTTGTTGGGTGGTTTGTTCTGATTCAGGTGGCGTTCGCGACTTCATTAAAGATGGTGAGAATGGTTTCATCGTCAGAGAGGTTTCCGATCCGGAGGTCTACATACAAAAAATCAAGGCATCCCTAAACCTCCCGCCACCTGAGTATAATGAAGAATATCGGAGCAGCCATTCAGTGGAACAATACGTAGCAAAAATTAAAGAATTTGTGAGATCTCCGGTGCCTTACAATAGAGAAGTTAGGCTACAGCAGATCGCAGAAATTCACGATCTGCCAATTTTATTTCGCTTTTATGGAATGCTTCTGACTGCATACATGAAAATTCAACCTCGCATTCCACGAAGAATCCATCTGGCCCTGCAAGCCCTACTGGGCCAATCAATGTGACAAATGACTAAAGATTTATCCCTAAAAATTTCTATTGCGCTCTGCGTGCATAATGGTGAGCGCTATCTGGCAGAACAATTAGAAAGCTTTCTCTCTCAAACATGCCCGCCATACGAATTGGTTGCATGCGATGATGCCTCGGAAGACGCTACTCAAACCATCATAGAAGCCTTTGCTACCAGAGCGCCATTCCCGGTAAGGTTCCACCGCAATCCTATCAAACTTGGCGTGAATGCCAACTTTGAGCGTGCTATTCGCCTATGCCAAGGGGACGTCATCATCCTTTCAGACCAAGACGATGTGTGGCTTCCCCATAAGCTAGAAGTCTTTGACAAAGTCTTCATGGCCACGCCGGAAATAGGCTGGGCATATTGCGATGCCAACGTAGTATCCGATAGTTTACAGCCCTTCGGCTATACCATGTGGGAACGCGTATCTTTTACTCGGCGTGAACAAAAGGTAGGGCGGAAAGGCAATATTTTTAAGGTATTGCTTAAGCACTACGTGGTGGCGGGGGCGGCTATGGCCTTTCGCGCCAATTTGCGCGAACGACTATTTCCCGTTCCCGCTGGATGGGCCTATGACGCTTGGCTAGCTGTATTGGCGGCTGCGTTTGCTCGTTGCGCCTTAATCGAGGAACCTCTTCAGCTCTACCGGCAACACAGTTCCAATGCAGTGGGTGCTCGCAGGAAGAGCACCACCCAACAGATCTGCGAGGCATTAAGGGTCGATCGCAAGCGCTATTACAGGGAAGAACTGGTGCGTTGGAGCCAACTTATGGAGCGAATAACAGCAGTGCATGCGCCTGCTTCTGCAAGGGAAGCTCTTATCGCCAAGCTTGTCCATCTAGAGCGCAGGGCGAGCCTGCCTGATAGGCGACTACTCCGTCTTCCTAAAATTACGGCCGAACTAATATCTGGCGGCTATCACCGCTATGCAAGGAACTGGGGTAGCGTAGCCTTCGATCTACTGTTCAGGTGACCTCCGGCCAACCGTGTCGAAAAAGCAACCTCAGTTTCTGGGGAAATGGAAGGAAGGCCGACCAAAACTGCCGTAGCCCGCTCTTCCTTCCCGACTGAATCTGCCCCCGCAGGTACATCAACCTTTCCCTCTCAGCCCATAAAACCTTCAGGCAACCCAAATAGATATCCCGAAACAGGACCCGGTCACGCCTAACCAGTGCCAGTATAGCCCCCTCTGCCACTAATAAGGTGATGTGCAAAGGAAAAATAAACTGAAACAGGGGTGAAGGGTAGGTAAGTACCATGACGAAGCTCTTGTTACGCTCGCTCAATTGGCGTCGCCTAACATTACTGGACAGACGGTTAGCTTTGACTCCGCCGCCACCTAGGCTACTTCCCATCCAATGGCGGAAACCAGAGTGAGATACAACCCGAACGGGATACCCCCACAACCTTGCCAAGCAGCAAAGATACATATCTTCTGCAACAGTGTGGAACCATTCAGGGAATCCACCAAGATCTTGCCATAGGCTTTTCGGAATCCACAAACAGGCACCTACAATCATCGCCACATCCTTACGCTGCGGGTCTAGATTCGGTATCGGGTTGAGGAATGGGTCGCTCAGACTACCAATATCGACCAAAACTCCAGTTTTCGCATCATACTGAGGCAGACCGAGAATGGCGGGTGACAGCTTTTGCGCCTCATCATAAAGAGTACTCAAAGCATCAGGGAACAAGATCGCATCGTTATTTAATAGCAGAATATAGCGGCCACACGCAATAGTCGCCATGCGGTTGTTACTGACGCAAAAACCAACATTGATATCGCTAGCTATCAGGTTAACGCTAGGGTAGCAATTACGGAGTACAGTCAGCGAATCGTCGGTGGAGGCATCGTCATGGACAATCACTTCGAAAAGAAAATCGCAGTCTTGAGCAAATACCGAATTTAAGCAGTCTTCAATAATCCCCATGCCGTTATAGTTGGCGATACAGATCGAACAAACGGGCTCCTCTGTTACTTTCGAGTGTGTTTTTGTTTGTTGCCCCATCAATGCTTACCAGAATTCAGTGTCAACCCAGTTTTTTTTGCAACTAGCAGGTGGCTGTAGCGGAATGGTGTTAGATTACTGCATACACAACGAGAAAGCCGACTCCTGACATCCTCTGCGGACCAGAACCTGACATAAAACAGTGAACTTTTACCATGATCGACGATTGGAGCAACTAGAAACCTGCCGTTTTCCGCCAGACAGCGCTGCACATTGGCCATGGCAAAATCGAGCTTTTCTTCTCCTACAATGTGCTCGATTACGTCAATCATCAGAATCAGGTCGAATTCGCCTTCGATAAGATCCGCCGTGATGTCTCGTCGAATAAATTGAAAGACTGCAAAGCGTTTTATCAAGTCTGGAAACAAGGCATCAGTAATGTCCACACCCAAATATCGGCTAACCCCTTGCTCTTGAAGAAGACGAGTATAAAACCCATTTCCGCAACCAATTTCCAGTACACGCGAGGTTGTAAAATCGATTCCTTCCTGCTGACATATATTCAGAAAGGTCTTAGCAGCGTTTTCGTACATCGCCTGGTTATCATGCTCTGAAAGCCCCTCATCCCCAACACCTTTTAATGATGTACCATGTTTAACAAAACGATCTTGCCAGTAACGAGCAGCATCATAACCACCCTTCGAACGATATTTCAGTGGGGCTATCAACGTTTTATATAATGCCCGGCGAAGAAAGCCTACAGGATCACTTTTAAATTTTAGGAACAGCCCGCTCATAAATGCTCTCACGATGGTTGTTGGGAGTTTTTGACGAGTTTGTCTAGTAGACATCCATAGCGCCCAGCAACGACCTCCCAATCAAATTTTCCTATGGCAAACTGTCTGCCAGCACGACTAAGCGAGTGCCGCAGTGTGGTATCGGCCAATAGTAACAGTGCCCTGTGGGCAATGGCTGCACTGTCGCCAAGTGGAACTAGCAGACCGGTCTCTCCATCGGCAAGAATTTCCCGTGTTGCAGGCAAGTTTGTGGCGATCACCGCGCAACCGCAAGCCAGTGCCTCCACTATCGTCAAACCAAACCCCTCCTCCAGGGAAGGCGAAACGAAAATTGCAGCACGTCGGTACAGTACCGGCAGTTCTGGATTGGCTACAGCACCGAGAAAATTCACCTGATTGGATATCCCCAGTTTTATCGCCAACTCTTTCAGACTTGCTTTTTCCGGCCCATCTCCGACGATAGTCAAAGAGACATGCGGGTATTCTATCAGAATGGCCGGTAACGCCATGATCAGAACATCCACAGCCTTGGAAACCACTAACCTGCCAACGAATAACAATTCGAGATCACGAACTTCTTCATGTGAAGGAACAAAAAGATTAGTCATGTCGATACCCATAGGTATGACCGATACCTTATCCTCATTTATTCCAAGTTCTATTGTGCGTGACTTCATTTGGTGGCTTACCACTGTTACAGCATCTGCGTAACGCACCACTATCCGCTTCAAGGAACTAAAGAACATTCCGCGTAATCCAAAGAGATCGCTACCATGTGAAGTGCATAGCAAAGCTGGAAACTGTACTCTTTTCAGAAAAAGGGCAGCTATAGCAATCAACCCCTGAGGAATAAGCCAATGGGCATGAATTACATCTATCTTTTCCCGCCTCAGAATTCGTAACAAGCTACGCAACTGTGCAAAAAGAAAGAACGGAACTAGTAAATAGTGAGCGGAGTGTTGTTTCAACTTCGCCAAAATGCCGCCCTGGTAGGCTAGTATCTCCCATTTGCCAAAAAAGTAGCGATACCGGATGACACGCATCCCAGCTATGTCTTCTCGTTGTTTTGCTCCCGTCGTGTGAGGGGCAAGCACCATCACATCAAAGCGATGTTGCAATCTTCGACTCAACTCAAAAACAAACGGTGGCTCGCAGTCACCCTCCCAACGAGGAAAGGTTGAAGTCAGCACCAACAACTTTTTGCGCCGGGGGGTGGTTTGATCAATGCTCACTATCTTTATAGATCAGCATCGTGATCTGCTCAGAAATCAGACCAATAAGGAAAACCAGTGTAGAAGTAATAAACAAAAGGGCACTCATATTCGTAAAACGATGTTCAGTTAAATAAGTATAAAGATAATAGCCGAAACCAGTGAAAAAAAAGCTTAGGCTCATGGGAAGAAACAACTTAAGCGGCGAATACAATGTCCCAATTTTAAAAATAATAAGTAAAAAGCGCAATCCATCCCTTGCAGGCTGAATATGGCTCTTCCCTGAAGCGCGCCGAGGGGTGTGGATAGGAACATAAGCTACACTTAAACCTGCACGAAAGAAGCTCATTGTGATCGTAGTCGGATATGAAAACCCATTTGGCAATAGATAAAGAAATTTGCGGAATTTATTCGCTTTTACCACCCTGAATCCAGAGGTGAGATCTTCCACTGATTGCCTCACCATCCAGGTAGCGAGGCGACTAAACACATCATTCGCCACTGCCCGGTGAGCTCCTGCATGAGAGCCAGACTGACGTGCACCGACTACCATGTCATAACCTTCTTCAAATTTTTCCAGTAGCGCGGGAATGTCCTCAGGTTTATGCTGACCATCAGCATCCATAAAAATCAAAATTTCACCTGTTGCAGCTCTCGCGCCAGTTTTTATCGCTGCTCCGTTGCCCATTGGATACAAATGCGAAACAACCCGAATAGGGTATGCGTTACACACCTCCACTGTAGCGTCTGTCGAGCCATCATTTATGACCAGTATCTCTGCCCCCCCAGCCAAATTAATAAGCTCAGGTAATAAAACACGCAATGCACCTGCTTCATTACGAGCTGGAATAACGATACTAATCCGCTGCAACCCAGTGACAGTTGTCAAATTTACCAAGCCTGTATTAATATTTCACCCCCACACTGCATTATGACCACTCCCACTACAAAACCTATGACCAAATTGTCATATCAATTACCGGCACTATTCACTGACTTGCTCGCGCCAAAATGCTAGGGTATGCCGATAAGGATAGCCTTGCAATCCTTGTGTTGAAATGAGGCGCTCAATACCATCAAGCACATTTCGTGCTTTTTTGAATTTTTTTGCAGCATGTAACGCCTTTACCTGCAAGAAAGCAGGTTCAATCTGCCCTGTATTACTAGCTACTTTCTCAAAACGAGCAGCAGCTTCATCAAATTTTCCACTCGCAAGCAGGTACCTGCCAGTAAGAACCTCCAGCTTATAATAACTTGATGAATACTCAGGATTCTCCTTCAAGGCATACGTTATTTTCAAAACACTTTCAAGCGAAATACCCGCACATTTACCCTCATCGAAAGCATCAGCTAGCTTTGCCAACCCATTCACTGTATCAACAGATCTTTTCATGTTACGTAAGGCAATGACAATATTTTCTACTTTCGGCAAATTCTGCATGTGGCCATCACACCCCATGAATAGCCACTCTGGGTAATACTCAGGATGGCTATTTGGATGTTCAGTTATTCGCAACATCCTTCTTCCCGCAGCTTCTTTAAAACCTAGATAATTCAGCATTCCCGCCTGAAAGAGGATTGCGCGAATCGAATTAGGATGCTCATTTTCCGCAACCTCTGCCAAGGCAGGTGGATTTCCCCACAAACTGGTCTGTTGCCATGTCGCCAAACACATTAATGCCAGCCATGAGACAAAAAAGAATATAAGTACTGCACGGATAATTCCAGTAGCCTTCCCCACAGCCCAAACACTCAAACAGGACATCGAAAAGGCAAGCCCAAACAAGGGCAAATAATTACGGTGTTCAAAATAGAGTTCAAGGGGAATAAACGTTGACTCAAGTATATGCCCAGCAAAAAACCACAACACACCAAAAGCAGCGATGGGGAATCGGCGCCTAAAACTCCAAGCCAATATTCCCAATATCAGCACTAAAACCAAATAAAAAATATCTCCAGATACCCACTGAGCAACCCTTTCATCATCGTGAAACAACCCCAAACCAGCAGCACGGGGAACAAATATCACACGCAAATAGTCAAAAAGAATCCGACACTCAGTTAAAAATCGCTCAGGAATGGTAAATGGCCGGACATAATGCCCAATCATTGAGTCAAATCGCCAGACAATAAACGCAAAGATAAACATAAGAGGGAGGTATAACAGACACCACCGCCAGACTCGTCCCCCTGTGGGCCATGGAGTACTCCGCAACAAAGTACCTTCAATCACTAAAATCAGAAGAGGCATCAGCACCCCGTTTTCTTTGCTCAACACCGCAAGAGCACCGCCAACAACCAACCCAACGGTCATCCATAACAAAGCCAAACGATTTGATACATTTGCTATTGACCTACCGTGAAGATAGGCAATTAAACCGACAAAAATAAAAAAAGCTGCAAACTGATTGATTCGTTGGATTATGTACAAGGTTCCAGAGACTTGTATTGGACTCAGAAGCCATATTGCCGTTGCAATCCAGGCAACCCACATACCCTGTGTAATGTCCGCTAACTTTATAAGTTTTCGACATAACAAGAAAACTAAGACACCATTCGCCAGATGTATACCAATATTGACTGCAATCATCTGCGCCGGGTGGTTTGGCCAAGCAGCATACTGCAAAGCAAAACTAAACATCGGCAATATCCGCGTTGCGCCAGAAAATTGGGAAAGCGCTACACCGAGGTAATCACGCCAATTGTCTCCGCTTGAATAGTTTTGCAAATGCTGAAGATTTTCAGCATCATCAAGCAGGTATATACCACTCAATCCAGCGCTATAGATCAGGCCAGCAAAAATAAGCAGGCCAAGCAGCGCCAATACCGGCAGTAGGGATTTTTTTGATTTCATATAAAAAAAGCCGCTCCTTAAGGAGCGGCTTTAATTTTTAAAGCATTTAATTCAAATTATTTGCATGCAGATGGCAAATATTTGGTTGAAACAGCTGTACCGGCAACACCCTTTGTAGTACATGTCCAGAATGAACCATCATTGGTTGTTAATCCAACTGTCTGACCACTAGCACGCCCAGTCGACAGGGTATATTCCATCATAAATCCTGTTCCTGTACCACCGCCAATTGGGGTAACATTTATCGCACCATATTTACCTTGAGTTGTACCTTCAACCGAACCCCCTGCTCCTATTTTTGTAGGGAAATGACCTGCAGTACCATAAAACTCAGCAACACTTGCCTTGAAGCCATCCATTAGTCCCGGACCTTCAACTACTTGCGCACGAGTAATGTAGTCCTGGTAAGCTGGAATTGCTACTGCAGCCAGAATACCGATAATCGCAACCACGATCATCAATTCAATCAATGTAAAACCTTGTTGTATTTTTTTCATCATGCTGCTCCTTAAAGTTTTCTTTGGGGGAAAAAACACACAATTAATGTGTTTGCTAAAGATAAAGCAATCTTTGTGCCAGATATTCCAGTAATTTACAAAATCCAGGTAATTCAACCTGTTTCATTGAGTTTAGCTGTATAAAGCATCCGATAGATCTTTGTAACTTCCCAGCAATTACAGTTCTCTTATTAGTACAAATGTGCCCTTTTTTGTCACATTAAAATAAACCAATAAAGACTTTTAGCTCCTTTCTCGCAACGCAGGCGCGTCATAACATATTTGTGAATATTACTACATATGATGAAGCCTCTATGTGGCACGTTACTCAACGCCATTTGACGCCAAAAAGACGCTGTAATAGCAGTGAAACAGATGCGAGCAATATTGTTTATTTTGTTCAGAACTGAAAAATGGCCAGTCATATCTGACTAGTCCTAATTTTCTTGGTAGGCCGTGCGTGATTCAAACCTGCGACCAACGGATTAAACATTTATGGCGGATTCAAGGATGAAGTGCAATTTTGAGTAATGTTGGTTAAGAGGGCGAGATGCGGTAGCATCCGAGCCTTTTTGACCAGCCAGTCGAAA
>NZ_SMCO01000035.1 GCF_004346685.1 Sulfurirhabdus autotrophica | reverse complement strand
TTTACTCTTTTAGTTTCATCAGCACCCAATTGCTCAGGTTCGATGTGCCCAAAGACTTGCGCCCACACTTATCGACTGTATATTTTTAAAGAACGTTTCGAACCATCATTTAGTTAATGGTTGCGGGGGCAGGATTTGAACCTACGACCTTCGGGTTATGAGCCCGACGAGCTGCCAGACTGCTCCACCCCGCGTCCGAAGAGGTGAGACTATAGCAAACTTTACATTCTTGTGTCAACATTAAACATTCGAATTTCTGTTTGGGTTTCTCACTCCCTTTCCTGTAATTTGCACCGCTAAAAACGATGCTTATTTCAGAAAGATCGAGAGTATATCAGACAATCATTAACGCACCTAATTCCAGTAGCAATATTTTTAATCAAGGCTTTTAAATGGACGAAATCACTTTATCTTTTATACAATTACGCGGACTAATTGGACAGAGGTTAGCTTACCATGGCACTACTTATACTATTATTGAGGTAATTGAGGATACCCCTTCTATTATTATGCAAGCTGATTCTGCATCATCAGCAATTCAATCAGACGCATATGGGTTTGCGCGAAAGCCATCAAAAGCAACCGTTACCATTCCGATTTTGTCTCAGGATAAAACCCATTTGCACATTGACTTCCTGGATCTGGATTTACTTTAGGCTTTCAATTAAACACTACGTAAAGACCGTATAAATATTCTTACACCCTTCACTCAAGCCATAATAGCCACTCTGGACAAACAAACAAAATAAGTGGAACATTAGATAAACAAACTTTATCTTTGCAGCTGTTTTATCTATACGATCCGGAGAAAAAAAATGGAAACAATTGATTATAATAATTTTGATTTTGGGACTCGCCTTAACCAATATATTCATGAGATTTTCCACCAGGGTGGCGTTAAGCGCGAAGAAAGCGACCTGACTGACGGCCAAAAAGTATTTCTTAATTCTGTACGTAGAGAACTGGTCAAGTACACCGATCCAACTCGCAAGGGATACCCACACAATCAATATGAACAAATGGAGTCATTCGCACGCACTATCGGCGACCTCCACAACTCCTACTTTGATTCAGGTATGCACAAGGTAAGCGACTGCCTGTATAACAGATGGAAACAAGTTTACGAAGATGCCAAAAAACTTGCGGCAGCTGGTGGCACTGACAAGGCTGCTTGGATTGATGTTATCAAAGTAGAAGAGAGTGATATGCCAGCGTTTTTTGACGCATAACGTTAATATTCAATCACCTGATACATATAAAACCGCATTGAAAAATGCGGTTTTTTTTTGAATTTAATTTTCTTATCCCAAGATAAAATATATGGATAAGAAGCTCCTTTATTCCATGCTATTCTCTATCTCATAAAAAATATAACAACCATGAGTTTCAATAGGAGAATGGCATGTCGAAGCTGGTTCAACCCCATGGTGGTGGTTCTCTAAAACCGCTACTCTTAGCTGGGGATGCATTAAAGAACGAAAAAGAGCGCGCAAATTCACTTCCAAAAGTTCGTATGACGTCCCGGGAAACCGGCGATCTTATTATGTTTGGAATTGGCGGCTTTACACCCCTTGATGGATTTATGACTCACACTGACTGGCAAGGTGTTTGTGACGGTTATAAAATGGCAAACGGTCTTTTCTGGCCTATTCCAATCACCCTTTCCACTGACGAAGTTACTGCTCAGAGCATTTCCACCGGATCTGACGTTGCGCTTGTTGATAGCGAAACCGATGAGATAATGGGGACAATGAAGGTAACTGAGAAATACACCATTGATAAAGCACATGAATGCATGATGGTGTATAAGACTACGGATATTGAACATCCTGGCGTGAAGATGGTCATGGAACAAGGCCCGGTTAATCTTGCAGGCCCCGTGAAAGTCTTGTCTCAAGGTTCTTTCCCTGAAGAATACCCTGATACATACATGACACCGGCTGAAACAAGGGCATTGTTTGAATCAAAGGGATGGTCTACCGTTGCGGCATTCCAGACACGCAATCCTATGCACCGCTCTCACGAGTATCTGGCGAAAGTGGCTGTTGAAATTTGTGATGGTGTGATGATTCATTCTTTGTTGGGCAAGCTGAAGCCAGGTGATATCCCTGCGGATGTACGTTCAAAAGCAATTGGCACTTTACTTGAAAAATATTTCGTTAAAGATACGGTTGTTCAATCAGGTTATCCGTTGGATATGCGATATGCCGGTCCACGTGAAGCACTTCTTCATGCGCTGTTCCGCCAAAATTATGGCTGCTCACATTTGATTGTAGGTCGTGATCATGCTGGTGTAGGTGACTACTATGGCCCATTTGATGCGCATCACATTTTTGACCAAATCCCTAAAGACGCACTCGAAACCAAGGCACTGAAAATTGATTGGACATTCTGGTGCTATAAATGTGGCGGCATGGCTTCTGCTCGTACCTGCCCACATGAGGCGGGGGATCGTTTACTCCTTTCCGGTACTAAATTACGCAAGGCACTTTCTGAGAATGCAGATGTTCCAAGTGAATTTAGCCGCCCAGAGGTGTTGACGATTTTGCGTGAGTACTACGCTACAATCAAAGATGAAGACAAGGTGGAAGTCAAGCTGTCTGGACATTCTGCCAAATAGGTTTTAAAGGTCTGCCGACTATGCAAATAGTCGGCGTTTTGTTAAATGGAAGTAAGGAGATTAAATAATGCCAACATACGTTCGCACAGATAAATGTGACGGCTGTAAAGGTCAAGATAAAACAGCTTGCATGTACATTTGCCCGCATGACTTGATGATGCTTGATAAAGATGGTTCTGCTACCGGTCATGCAATGAAAGCATACAACCAAGAGCCAGAGCAGTGCTGGGAATGTTATTCCTGCGTAAAGATTTGCCCACAACAAGCAATTGAAGTTCGTCACTACGCTGACATCGTTCCATTGGGCGGTTCTGTTCAGCCACTACGTGGTTCAGATTCCATCATGTGGACCATCAAATTCCGTAATGGTACATTGAAGCGCTTCAAGTTCCCTATCCGTACTACACCTGAAGGCTCTATTAATCCTTACGGTGGCAAACCAGAAGCAAAAATGGAAAATATTACTAAAACCGGTTTCTTTAACCAAGAAAATGGCTACCGTGCGGGCAACCCTGCTGAATTGATTCGCAAGTAAAAATCAACCGTAGATTGTAATAGCTAATCAAGAATTACTGGTTCAATTAACACATATATTAAGGTGACATAATGGCTGAAGGTACATTTGGAAATCCAGAAGTTATTCAAGAAGAAGTTGATATTCTCTTGATAGGTGGCGGCATGGCCTGCTGCGGTGCCGCTTATGAAGTTATGCGCTGGGCTGAAGCTGCTAAAGCTGATTCCGGCATTGATATTAAAATCAAATTGATCGACAAAGCTGCAATGGACCGCTCCGGTGCTGTTGCTCAAGGCTTATCCGCTATCAATACTTATATTGGTACAGAGCAAGACCCTGCTGATTACGCTCGCATGGTATCAAACGATTTGATGGGTATTACCCGCGACGATTTGGCTTATGACTTGGGTCGCCACGTTGACGAGTCTGTTCATTTGTTCGAAGAATGGGGTCTGCCAATCTGGAAAACAGACGAGAATGGTGAGCGTCACGACGGTTCTAAAGGTTTACCTGCATTGAAAGATGGTGGCAAGCCAGTACGTTCCGGTAAATGGCAAATCATGATTAACGGTGAATCCTACAAGTGGATCGTTGCTGAAGCCGCTAAAAAAGCTTTGGGTATGGATCGCATTCAGGAACGTGTATTTATCGTTAAATTGGTAAATGACAAAAATGATCCTAAGCGTATTGCTGGTGCAGTTGGTTTCTCAACACGTGATCACAAAGTTTATGTATACAAGTTCAAGGCTTGTCTGCTAGCGGCTGGTGGTGCTGTTAACTTGTTCCGTCCACGTTCTGTTGGAGAAGGCCAAGGTCGTGCATGGTACCCAGTTTGGAATGCAGGTTCTACCTATGCGATGGCTGCTCAGGCTGGCGCGGAACTAACCATGATGGAAAACCGTTTCGTTCCAGCTCGTTTTAAAGATGGTTACGGTCCAGTTGGTGCATGGTTCTTGCTGTTTAAAGCGAAAGCGGTTAACTCACTCGGTGAAGTTTACATGGATCGCAACAAGGAAATGTTGAATGACTACCCTCCGTACGGGTTGGCTGCCGTTCCTGCTTCTTGCCTGCGTAACCATCTGATGCTGAAGGAAATGAAAGAAGGTCGTGGTCCGATTTACATGGACACCGTTACTGCTCTTGCAGCTCTGAAAGAAACGCTTTCACCTCGCGAAGTAAAGCATCTGGAAGCTGAGGCATGGGAAGACTTCCTGGATATGTGTATTGGCCAGTGTGGTGTTTGGGTTGGTGAAAACATCGAGCCAGAGAAGAAAAACTCTGAATTGATGCCTACTGAGCCCTACTTGCTTGGTTCTCATTCCGGTTGCTGCGGTATTTGGGTTTCTGGTCCGGATGATTTGGGTGCACCAACCACTGAAGAATTCACCGGCATGCCTGACTACCTTCCAAAAGGCTGGAACTGGGGCTATCGTTCCATGACCACGGTAAAAGGTTTGTTCACTGCAGGTGATGGTGTGGGTGCATCTGGCCACAAATTCTCCTCCGGTTCTCATGCTGAAGGCCGTTTAGCTGCCAAGGCTATGGTCAAGTTCGTAATTGACAACAAGGATTGGAAACCTGAATTGGATACCCCAGCTGAAAAATTGGCTGAAGATATCTACAAGCCAGTACGTACATTCCTGGAGTTCAAGGACTATACAACGGCTATTGATGTGAATCCAAACTACATCACACCTAAGATGCTTCAATTCCGTCTGCAAAAAATCATGGATGAGTATGTTGCTGGCGTAGCTACTTACTACACAACAAACGCACACATGCTTGCTGTTGCTGAAGAGAAGTTGGGCATGTTGAAGGAAGATGCTGACAAGATGCGTGCTAAAGATTTGCATGAACTGTTACGTGCATGGGAAAACTACCATCGCATTTTAACTGCAGAAGCTCACATGAAACATATCCAGTTCCGTGAAGAATCACGTTACCCTGGCTTCTACTATCGTATGGACAAGAACTTCGTTGATGAAGAAAACTGGAAGTGCTTTGTAAACTCCGTTTACGATAAAGAAACCCAGAAATGGACTGTGTTCAAGCGTAAGCACGTTGATTTGGTTGACAAGAGCAAGCTGTTCAAACCAGCAAGCCACTAAACAACTAAGTTAGTAGCGCTGTAATTGACCGGGCGCCAAAGGCGCCCGGTTTTTCTTTCTGACCAAACAAAAAGGTCTATTGCCAATGCGTTTTTATCTTGTAAATGCATTGGCAATAGGCTTGAGAAGCAACCTTCTACCTGCACACCATGTAGTGTAAAATTGTTCAAAGCCTATTTTTGAAACAACAGCATAATGTGAGGTAATATAATGGACAAAGTTGATATACAAGATTCACCCTTTCCAAAAAGTCCGGTTATTCCGACCCTTTATGAAGGTACCAAGACCATTCAATTTCGTTGCCACAAGGAAATTGAATGTTTCAATGCTTGTTGTAAAAACATTGATATCACTTTAACTCCCTATGATGTATTGCGTTTAAAGAAACGCCTAGGCCAAACCTCCGGTGAGTTTTTGCTGCAATACACAGTCCCCTTTGAAATGGGACCTGGCGACATTGCGGGTATTAAAATGCTGCCAAAATCCGGCACGTCTCAATGCCAATTCATGACAGATGAAGGATGCAGTGTCTACGAAGATCGTCCAGCCGCGTGCAGATACTACCCAGTTGCGCTGGTGTCAATGCGAAAGCAAAACGAATATATTGATAAAGATGCGTATGCTGTGGTTCAGGAGTCTCATTGTTTAGGGCACAATGAACAACGCACACTGACCATTGATGAATACCGCAAAGAACAAGGTTTGGTTGAATACGATGAGCTGTCACGCGGATGGCGCCAACTTATTCTGAAAAAGAAATCCTCTGGTCCAAGTGTCGGCACCCCTACCAAACGTAGCCTACAAATGTTCTTCATGGCCAGCTACGATGTAGACCGTTTTAAAGAATTCGTAACAAGCGATGCGTTTAACGAAGTCTATGACATCCCTGAAGACGAGATGAAAAAAATTGCCAACGATGATGTGGAACTCATGCAATTTGGCTACCGCCTGATTCGACAAGTGATGTTTGACGAGCCTTCCATTGCCACTAAGACGGACGCTTTAGATAAGCGCTTGGCACGCAAGAAAGAAAGAGAAGAATTCATGGATGGTATTGTTGCCAAGCTTGGTCCACTGGAGTCCGTGACACCAGACGACAAATACAACCATCTTGATTAACTGAAGCATAACTGAGGTTATACCTTGCAAGCACGCGCCCTGAACCCTGAAGAAAACTTCATTGAAAGCGAGCCTTATTACGAGATTACTGGTGATGAAATTGCTATTTTTGAAGCAGCGTATCAAAACAAACTACCAGTACTTTTAAAGGGTCCAACGGGATGTGGCAAAACGCGGTTTATGGAATACATGGCGTGGCGCTTGAAACGGCCTTTGATTACAGTATCTTGCCATGATGATTTGACGGCATCGGATCTGGTTGGCCGCTTTTTAGTTAAGGGTGGTGAAACAGTTTGGGTAGATGGGCCTTTGGCTCGCTCGGTTCGTGCCGGTGCAATTTGCTATCTGGATGAGATTGTAGAAGCGCGGAAAGATACCATGGTGGTTATTCACCCTTTAGCGGATGATCGCCGTGCACTACCCATGGAAAAACTGGGGACGCTTCTTGAAGCCAACCAGGAATTCTGCCTGGCAATTTCTTACAATCCTGGTTATCAGAGCGTTTTGAAGGATTTAAAACAAAGCACAAGACAACGATTTGTAGCGTTGGAATTCGATTACCCTACCCAGGAATTAGAACGAAAAATCATTGCAAGTGAATCTGGCATTGCACCTGACTTGGCTGAAAAACTGGTTAAATTTGCCCACATGACACGCAACCTGAAGGGAAGCGGTCTTGAAGAGGGTGCAAGTACCCGTCTGTTAGTGCACGCAGGAAAATTAATCAAATCGGGTGTATCGCCAGTTTCTGCTTGCCGAAGTGCTATCGCACAAGCCATTACGGATGACTCCGAAATGCTGGCTGCTGTGCAAGAACTCTCCTCCTCCCTCTTTTAGCTATGGCGGATTTACCGCGTCATACAGCCATACAAATCGAACAGTCCCTTGAACTGTGGCTTGAGGTTGAATTCACATTCCTGCATGTTGATAAACTGGCGGCAACCCTTTCAGAGTTACCCCGAGAAGATCAGGATTTTCTGCTGAACTGGATTCGACGGATAGCGACCACCAATATTGAAATTGCTCACCAGTTTGGCCAACGCGTGATGGATGTTTTATCACACATGGACAGACGCGTGATTGAAGCCTGGGCCTTGCATACAATGGACACTTACGACAGATCAGGCCTGCGCCCTGCTCTTTTGGTTGTTCAGGATGCAGAAAATTTTGTGCATCTCAGGCATGAGCGGGTTGCTGGTGCAGTATATGAAGATGTAAGCGGGATTTTGTTGACCTTTGTCAGAGGACTTTCCGGGCGTCAACTTAAAATGGAACAGGGTGAGACACTATACACCGACACAGAAACGCTCTATCTACCTGCAGTCGTGGCAAAAATGCACACTACAGAAGACAATTTCCAGCTATGCAAAGCAATGGTTGCCTATCTATGGGCCCAAACCCGTTATGGCACTTTCAGAGTCAACCTCACGGATGCTTTGAGCCACTATTCCGATAACGAAAAAGCATTGAAACTTTTTCACGCATTGGAAACACTTAGACTGGATGCCTGCATTAGCCGCGAATTGCCTGGACTATTTCGTGAAATGAAACGTCTCCGGGCGGAATTGGGTGAAATACAACCAATATCAGATAAGTGGGCTGACTACACGCAAGAATTAGCAAAACCCACCGCCACTGCAAATGACTGTTTACGTCTCTTGGTGGATGCTTATACAGGTATTGTTCCTGATGATGTGTGCTATCAGGGCGAATTAAAACCAGAAGTTGTCGCAGCATGCATGAGCGCACGTATGGAACGTGAAAAAATGTTGCTGCGCGTAAAATTAGCTGAGTTTGCAAAAGATCTCACCAAACAGAATGAAAAAGAACGTGAATCCCCACCAAATTTTGATGTAAAAACCCCGGATGGCGAAGAAGAGGAACAAGGCGGGATAACGCAACTGGAACTCACTCTGGACGATATGCCTATAGCACCGCCTGAAGGCGTGCGCCAACTCCTTACTTCCATTCAACTAGATTGGGGAGAAATTCCACCAGAATGCCTGACCGCAGCAGGTGAAGGGGAATATGATCCAAGCTTATATCAAGAGCAGGTACAGGACCCCGATGCAGTCTGGCAGGGTACGTACCATGAAGAAGGGGCAACATTTTATTCCGAGTGGGATTGTGGAAGGCAACATTACCGCAAAAACTGGTGTGTCATGCGTGAAAAAGACGTGCTACCAGTCTACGATAACTTCGTCCCCGAAGTACTTCAGAAATATAACGGACTGGTTAAACATCTACGCCGTGTTTTTGAAGCGATGCGGGATGAAAATCGATTGCTGAAACGCCAGGTTTATGGCGATGAAGTGGATATCGACGCACTGGTTGAAGCACTAGCCGATGCAAGAGACGGCAGCGAAATGAGCGATCATTTATTCATGCGCATGCACCGCACAGAACGCAATATTGCTGTGATTTTTATGGTAGATATGAGCGGTTCCACTAAGGGCTGGATCAATGATGCTGAACGCGAATCGCTGGTGCTGCTGTGTGAAACCCTAGAAACATTGGGAGACCGCTATGCCATCTATGGCTTCTCAGGAATAACACGAAAACGCTGCGAGCTTTATCGCATTAAGCGCATCGATGAACCCTATAATGAAGAAGTGAAAGCACGCATCAGCGGCATCCGTCCTCAAGACTACACTCGTATGGGTTTCGCAATACGCCACCTCACCCATCTACTAAACGAAGTAGAAGCAAAGACCAAATTGCTCATCACGCTCTCGGATGGCAAACCGGATGATTATTTTGATGGCTATAGAGGAGAGTACGGCTTTGAAGATACCCGAAAAGCTTTGCAGGAAGCCCAACGCAGCGGCATTCATCCTTTCTGCATCACGATAGATACAGAAGCGAGGGACTACCTACCCCACATGTATGGCGCTGTCAATTACACTGTGATTGACGATGTAAAGAAGTTACCTCTGAAAGTAGCGGATATTTATCGGCGTCTCACGACCTAAGTCAGTAACATACACAAACTAAATATCCCTCCGCTCCAGAACAGCCTGAGCCAAAGTACCACTATCCACATGTTCCAACTCGCCACCAACCGGCAGTCCACGTGCAATACGGGTCACTTTCATACCCCTGACATGCAGTAATTCACTGATGTAATGGGCTGTAGCTTCCCCTTCCACAGTAAAATTTGTGGCTAACACCACTTCCTTTACCTCACCATCCAATGCGCGCTTAATTAGCCTGTCCAGATGAATTTCTTTTGGTCCAATACCATCCAGTGGTGACAATCTGCCCATCAGCACAAAATACATGCCTCTGTAGCACTGGGCCTGCTCCATCATCAGCAAATCTGCAGGCATTTCGACTACGCAAAGCAAACTGGCATCGCGTCGACCGGAACCACACAGTTCGCAAACTTCATCTTCTGTGAAATTATTACATTTTTCACAATGACGAATATGATCTAAAGCATAGGTCAAGGCATGCGCCAGCTTTTGCGCACCAGGCTGATTTCGTTGCAATAAATGGTATGCCATGCGCTGGGCAGATTTAGGGCCAACGCCTGGCAGGCATTTCAAGGCCTCAATCAAGCCTTCTAAACTAGAGGGGGTTTTCATCAAAAGCAGCAGAAATAAAATTTACAAAAAACACCTTAATCAAACCACCCATGCCAAAAGGTGCATACAACATTAGAATGGCATTTTAAATCCGGGTGGCAATCCCATCCCCGCAGTTGCGCCTGCCATTTTCTCTTGGGAAGTTGCTTCCACTTTTCTCACTGCATCATTGATTGCCGCAGCAATCAGATCTTCCAGCATTTCTTTGTCGTCAGACAGCAAACTATCATCAATACTGATACGCTTCACGTCGTGACGGCATGTCATGGTCACTTTAACCAATCCGGCACCGGCTTGACCTTCCACTTCAATAGCCGCCAGCTTTTCCTGCATTTTCTGCATATTTTCCTGCATCTGCTGGGCCTGTTTCATCAGGTTACCCAATCCGCCTTTTAACATTTCCTTACTCCTGTTTTATTGAATCGGTTTTATTGAAGACTCAACCACTTT
The DNA here is from genome assembly GCF_004346685.1 of Sulfurirhabdus autotrophica. Taxonomy (NCBI): domain Bacteria; kingdom Pseudomonadati; phylum Pseudomonadota; class Betaproteobacteria; order Nitrosomonadales; family Sulfuricellaceae; genus Sulfurirhabdus; species Sulfurirhabdus autotrophica. The sequence goes on along the minus strand of NZ_SMCO01000035.1, from coordinate 10,469 downwards.
TGCGTCAAAATTTTCTACCAGTTCGCGTACAAAGGGATCTTGCTCGATAGAGGCAATTGCTTCTGACTGACGCTCCTGTTTTTCTTGATTATTCAGCTGCGCAGGGGTCAACCCTACAACTTCGCCGATGTTAATCTGAATAATTTGTGGCGAGCCAAGATACTCATTAACTGCTGTTTTCAGGCGTTCCTGGTAAGCTCGTTCCAGAAGATGCTTATGTTCCTGAGGAACACACAACTCCCAGATGTTTCCATCCTGCCTTTTAAGCTCGCAATGCTGAGCCAGCATGCGTGCCATCCCCCCTAAATTAAGGATATTGACAAGGTTGTGCCAGTTGCCATCAAATTGGCTTTTTTTTACTGCTTCGTTCTGGGGCGCGTCTGGCTCGACACTTAATTCAGAAGGCGCTTCAATCTCTTTGGCTTCGGCTTTTATTACTGCCACAGCCCCAGCAGAAGGTGCTGAAAAAGGTTTCATCGCTGGCTCAACATTCTGACTGGATGATACTGACAGAGTTCTGACAGGAACTACACTATACTCGGGAGTAAAAGCCAACATGCGTAGAAGCGTCATGTTGAACCCCACTAGCTCATCGGGTGCTAAACCTAGCTCCTTTCGTCCATGCAATACAATTTGATAATAAAGCTGAATCGCTTCTGGTTTAAAAATTTGCGCAAGCTCTATAATCTGATCACGTTCCGGCAAATCCTCAGCTATCGCCTCCTGGATGGTCTGTGCAAGTGCTATCTGATGCAGCAGCATACCCAAATCCTGCAAAGCCGCATCAAAAGACAGACTCCTTACCGCCATCTGTTGCGCTGTTGCCAGCATGCCAGCACCATCATTCTCAGAAAGAGCCTTTAGCAAAGTAAACAGATATGATTGATCAATCGCACCCAACATACTTCGCACACCTTGCTCTTCCACCACACCACCGCCATAAGCAATAGCTTGGTCTAACAAACTCAAGGCATCGCGCATACTTCCTTGGGCAGCACGGGCAACCAGTTGCATTGATGGCAGATCAAACTGGATGCCTTCCTCCCCAAGAATTCGCTGAAGATGACCAACAATCAATAAAGGTGGCATCTGCTTCAAATTAAACTGCAAACAGCGCGACAATACTGTAACTGGAATCTTCTGAGGATCCGTGGTCGCCAAAATGAATTTAACGTGCTCAGGCGGCTCTTCCAATGTTTTCAACATGGAATTGAACGCTGCCTTCGAAAGCATATGCACTTCGTCGATAATATAGACTTTGAAGCGACCACTGGTTGGAGCGTACTGCGCGTTATCCAGTACCTCACGCATATTATCTATACCGGTATTAGATGCAGCATCCAGTTCCAGCAGATCCACAAAACGACCACTGTCAATTTCACGGCAAGCCGAACACTGACCACACGGCGTAACCGTAATACCTGTTTCGCAATTAAGCGATTTTGACAAAATTCGCGCGATGGTTGTTTTACCAACACCACGAGTACCGGTAAACAGATAAGCATGGTGCAGCCTTTGTTGCTCAAGCGCATTAGAAAGCGCTTTGACAACATGCTCCTGACCAACCAACTCAGTAAAGGATTTAGGGCGCCATTTACGCGCCAGAACTTGATAACTCATGAAAGGAATTTTACCAGAAACCTGTCTAGGCCGCAGATTTCAAAATGTAGGGGTGGCGAGCCAAACCCCCGGCACTTGCAATAAATAGCTGTGGCTGCTTCCTTCCGGACCTGACCAGGTTCACTACCTTACAATGCGGGGAGGCCCGCCATAAATCGAACATTCGAGTAAAGATAGAACTTAATAACTTTACTTGAGGTATTTGCACTGATAATTAATCTAGCAATACAACTACAGGGCGCAAATTGTATACCGGAGTTTGATGCTTGTCCATTAGTGGACAAGCATCAAACTAAAACAACTTAGGTCAAAAAAACTTAAAAATATTCAAAAATCTCAATCTTGTATTGCAAGTTCACCCCTCACAACAGAAGGACAGAATAATTTAAAGTTTCGCCAACACACCCTTAGCTTCATCAATTCCAGGGAAATTAGTCTTGGAATCAACGGCTTTCTGCAAGTAACTCTTTGCAGAACTCGTATCACCTTTTTTATAAAATGCCATTCCCGCATGGTATTGGAAAATTGCAAACTGAGGTGCCTTATCGGCGGCTTTTTTCAGTAATGGCAAAGCAAGATCATTTTGACCGGATTTAAAGTAAATCCACCCCAGCGTGTCGACAAAAGCTGGATTATCCGAACCGTCGAAGCGCTTCGCCATCTCAAGCGCCTTTTCTAAACTAGACTTATCTCCTTTTTCTGTAAGTAAAGATGCCAAATTATTCGCAGCTACATCAACGCCGGGGTTAGTCTTTAATACCGCATCGTATTCAGCGATTGCCTTATCGTTATCACCTGTACGCTGATATAACTCAGCCAGAGAAACAGACAGCCTGGTATCCCCCGGAATAGCAGTAAGGCCCTGCTGCAAAGTTTGAAATGCAGTAGGTACATCACCCTTAGCTAAACTAATATTAGCCAAATCCAGATATCCTGCAGATACCTTTGGATTAATCTGAATAGCTTTGCGGAAAGCAGCCTCTGCCTCCGTATTTTTCTTTTGGTTAACATAAACTTCACCCAATAACAATTGCGCCATAAAGTTATTCGGCGCAATTTTAATAGCTTTGTTTATGTGAGCAACGGCTTGATCGCCTTTGCCTTGTGACAACAACACATTTACTATAGCGGTGAGTGGTTCAATAGCTTTTGGCGCTTTGCTTATTGCCATTTCAAATTCTGCAATTGCTTGATCAAACTTTTTTTGCGCCTGATAAATCAAACCCAATCTATAATAACCAACAGGTTGGTCAGGTTGAGCCACCTTGACCTTTGTCATAGTTTCTTCAGCTGCACCCCAATCTTTTTTAGCAGCTTGAACTTCTGCTTTCGCCTGTAGTATTTTTACATTCTTAGGGTCTTTTGTTAACGCAGCTTCAACCTGCGACAATGCACCATCATAATCTTTCGTAGAAACCAGAAAATTGGCCATACCCATCCGTATATTTGAATTTTCAGGGTACTTGGCCACTGCATCGCTAAATACACTCTTAGCTAATTGCGGCTCTTTATTTGCCATATGTGCCTTAGCCAGCAATGTAATCAACTCCGCCGAATCTGGCTGATCTTTGAGTACGCTTCGAAAATCAACAATTGCACTGTTCGCATCACCTTTAGCAATTGACATCTGCCCACGAAGCAATAAAGCTTGATGATCCTTTGGATTTTCCTTCAGCACCTCAGAAATCAATTTTTTTGCTTCATTTGTTTTACCAGCCTGGGCAGCCAATCCTGCCAACTGGTTCCTAGCATTCAACCCATCAGGCCCGGTTTTATCCATATCAATAATATCCAGATAAACTTGGCGAATTTTTTCTGGCTTATTCATTGCCTGGTAAATCTTTACAAGACCAAAACGTAATTTATATGCTTTTGGCATTGATTGAATAGATGTTAGCAATTCTTTCTCCGCAGTTTCAACTCCTTTTCGACTAGCCAAAAATTCAGTTAACACCAAATACCGCTGCGCATCTTTCGGGTCCACTTCAATCGCGTCGCGCAATACCTTTTCAGCCTTATCTAATTTGTTAAGACTTGCATAAAAAGACGCAAGCACACCTCTAGGCTCGAGCTTTTTAGGTTCAATTGCCACTATCTCAATCAATTGCTTTTCTGCTGATGCCATATCTTTATGCTTAATAGCAAAAGAAACCATTTCTTTACGCAAAGCAATATTCTTAGGATTACCCTTTATTCCACTTTCAAACGTTGCTTTCGCTTTAGCATCGTTACCTTGCTTTATATAAAGCGCTGCTAACAAGCTTACCGCATCAGACTGAGTTGGATCAGAAGCAACAACCTTACTTACCTCCTGAATAGCTTCAGCATCTTTCCCTTTACGTGCCATTAAAGCTGCCATTAAAGTATGCGCAGCAGAATCCGCAGGATTTTTCTTCAGAATTTCAGTGGCCATCTTTTCCGCCTTAACGGAATCACCAGCCAACAGAAAAAATTTACCTAACTTAGCTTTAGCTGCCAGATGTTCTGGATTCAGCTCAACAGCCTTATGGTAATTTCCAAATGCCCCAGAAAAATTTTGCTGTGCCTCATCTAATCGCCCAAACTGGAAATACCCCTCCGCATCTTTTGGATCAATCTGTAACACATTTTTAAATTCAACTCGCGCCTTATCATAATCTGCCTGATCAAGATAAGTCTTCCCATTTTCCAAATATTTGGCTTTTCGCTCTTCCTTCCCACCACAACCGGATATAGTAATTGATACAGCCAGCATTATAGCTAGCAGATATGATGGCTTCTTAGTGAAATTCATGTCTCTCCTCCAGTTAATATTTGAAATTATTTGATTATTCTATGATAATATCATTAAGCATGATTAGTTCAAAGTTGCTTAGTTTTATGCGTGTACTCTACACGCTTCAAAATAACAGCCAACTAAACACACTGCCCCTTTATAAAATCCTGATAAGCCAATTTTATTCCTTCATCCAGTATGGTTTTCGAACGCCAACCTAGCTTATTCAAACGTTTTACGTCCAGTAATTTTTGAGGTGTCCCATCAGGTTTACTAGTGTCAAATACCAATTCACCATGGTATCCAACTACTCTTGACACTTTTTCCGCCAACTCACGGATGGTAAGATCTTCCCCCACACCAATATTTACAAATTCACCGATTTCATTCGCATCGCGATTTTCCATCAGGAACACACAAGCATCCGCCATATCCTCGTTGTACAAAAACTCACGACGAGGCGAACCGCTTCCCCATACACAAACTTTAGTATCGCCCCGTATTTTCGCTTCGTGCATCTTACGAATCATTGCCGGCATAACATGGGAATTCTGCAAGTCGTAATTGTCGCCTGGTCCATAAAGATTGGTTGGCATCACACTTATAAAGTTTGTTCCATATTGTCGATTATAGGATGAACACATCTTTATTCCTGCAATTTTAGCAATTGCATATGGTTCGTTTGTAGGTTCCAAAATACCAGTTAGAAGATGATCTTCATTCATTGGCTGAGGTGCAAATTTTGGGTAAATACAACTCGATCCCAAAAAAAGTAATTTTTTAATCTTGCTCAAAAAAGCAGCATGGATAATATTGCTTTGAATCATCAGGTTTTGATAGATAAAATCTGCGGGATAAGTATTATTAGCCAAAATCCCACCCACTTTTGCAGCCGCAAGAAAAACGTAATCAGGGTTTTCTTGCGCTAAAAAATCCGTTACGGCAATTTGATCAATCAAATCCAATTCAGCGTGGGTACGGGTAATAATATTCAAGTACCCACCTGCTTTTAAACGCCTCATGATAGCCGAACCAACAAGCCCACGGTGACCTGCAACATAAATTTTGCTTTCTGATTGCATCCCTTCACTCATGATGATCAAACGTTTTAAAACCTTCACTGCGACATAATGCATCTCGCTCCGAGGCCTTCAAATCTTCTCGCACCATTTCTGCAACAAGGCTCTTGAACGAAATTTTGGGGGTCCACCCTAATTTTTCCTTAGCCTTGCTAGGATCACCCAATAATGTTTCTACTTCGGTAGGGCGGAAATATCGCGGATCTACGGCTACGATACAATTTCCATCCGAATCATAGCCTTTTTCATCCACTCCATTCCCTACCCAACGAATAGCCATCCCAAGCTCCTGTGCTGCGGCATCCACAAAATCTCGAACGCTATATTGCACCCCTGTTGCAATAACAAAATCTTCTGGTTTTTCCTGTTGCAACATTAACCATTGCATTTCAATATAGTCTTTAGCATGCCCCCAATCTCGTTTAGCATCCAAGTTACCCAGAAATAGAGAATCCTGTAAACCCAATTTTATACGGGCCAACGCACGTGTAATCTTACGGGTAACAAACGTTTCTCCGCGAACAGGCGATTCATGATTAAACAAAATTCCATTACAGGCATACATACCATACGCTTCACGGTAATTCACAGTAATCCAGTACGCATATAGCTTAGCCACAGCATATGGAGAACGCGGATAAAACGGTGTTGTTTCTTTTTGCGGAGTTTCTTGGACCAGTCCATACAATTCAGAAGTAGAAGCTTGATAGTATCTCGTCTTCTTCTCTAGTCCCAATATTCTAATTGCTTCTAGCACACGAAGAGCACCTAATGCATCTGAATTAGCTGTGTACTCAGGTTCTTCAAAAGAAACTGCAACATGGCTCTGTGCTGCCAAATTATAAATTTCGTCTGGCTGCACCTGTTGAATAATTCGAACCAGACTACTGGAATCAGTCATATCACCATAATGTAAAATAAAATTACGATTTGAAACATGTGGATCCTGATACAAGTGATCTATTCGATCAGTATTAAATGAAGAAGCACGACGCTTAATGCCGTGAACAACATATCCTTTTTTGAGCAAAAAATCTGCCAAATATGATCCATCCTGTCCAGTAACTCCAGTGATAAGCGCTATTTTTTGCATAGTAAATTTAACTTAATAATGATAATTAATAGTAGCCCAGATAGTTCACATTAATAAACCATCATTTTGATCAGCTACTTTCTCCTTTCCCAACGAGCAAAAACTATTTTATTGGTTCTACCAATCAATATCTCAGAGCAGGTTTATTTTGAATTCGTTAATAACAAACTCATTAAAAGTACCCCTTGAGCGGAAGCATGAAAATCTGACAGGTTACGATTTACACTAACCCCTCGCCCTGAAAAACCTACCGACAACTTGCTGCCCAGTGAGATTATTGGCTGAAAACCGGACCAACCTCCATCAGAATTCTGTGCTGAAAGTATACGCGAAATCCAAATAGGTTTAATTCGGTTGCTTGCGCCAGAATCTTCAAGCATTAATACGCGTTGAAAATACACATCCACTACTCTGACATCCCAAGTTAATTGAGTAACTAATTTATTTTGCAAAGCAAAAATAGAATTATTTACATATTCTGAACTGCCACATGCACTTCTTTGCATAAAACGAAAACCCATTATTTGATGAGTTACACAAGCAGGAGAAAGCAAGTGATCATTACAGAATTCAGTCTTTAATTGTTCTTTAATTATTGGTGTTCCAGCTAAATTCTCATCGCAACTTAAACCATATAAAAAGAAAAGGTTATAATTGGGCAAATTCTCCAACTGAGTTAAATCTAATGGCACAGTTGAGTTTGTATAAAACAGGTATTGCCAAGCATTATTGGAATTCACATCAAGATAGCGTGTTCTGTATTGGTCATAGAGGCCAACGAGAGTTACATTATGTGTCAGCTCAGCACTCTCTTTAATCATCCACCAAAGCATTGGATTTTCTTCGTTTAAAATCTGGGATCGGTGAACATCTAACCACGCGATCGCATTTTTCAGACTTTGTTCCAGCTCAATTCTTTGAGGAAAATCAACCTTTTTATTGTTATGCCAAAGTAAATAACTTCCAAAAAGTACAACTATGAACACGAGCATCCCAATGAAAACTAGCAATCTTCGAATTAATACCACTATTTTTCTCTCGAATTTATGAACACCTAGAAAACTCATACACATAAGTCTCCCAATCAAGCCATAACAATGCCTGGTAAAACGTATCTAAATCAACACCCCTCTTACACCAAGCATCAGCAAAGTAAAGCCAATCACAAACCTCATCACATCCCACCGCCTCAAAATATTGGTTAACACAAGCTCCATCCCATAAAACAACACAATAAGCTTGGCAACTCCTTCCCCCCAATGAGCTCCCTCGATATGAGAATCTGGCAAATTAGGTACTGCAACGGCAATAAATATCACTAAAAAATCCAATGGGGTAATTCGAAACCGATCTGTATGTGAAAAACGAAAACCGATTCCTATGGCCACAGCCAACATGAGGAAAAAGATATTCAGGTATAACTCATATTCACTCAAAACCCCTGGCACAACCTGCACCAAATACACAACAAAAGCTGCTGCAACAAAAGTTATAGCACGTTCAACAACACTAAAAGGTTTCCCTTTCTGTTTAAAAAACAATACGATTAATACCGTAAATAAAAACAAAGACAGCAAGCTAATATCAATGGAAACGAATTCAACAAGCATTGCAGCAAAAAGTAGATAGCAGGTAATGGCGATAATCGAAAAATAAAATACTGCCTTTAAAAGTCGATAATCCTGGCGCAACCACAGAACACCACGCGCAACTAATGAATTGGATTTTTCTCCATTATAAACATGCATACGCCATCCCGTATTCAAAGCTACACGAAAAAAAACAATTACAGCAGCACAAAACATAAGGTATGTCGAAAAAACTAAAACATCTGATTCAAAGCGAAGAAAAAATGCACCAAGTACCAGTATTGACTGAGTAAGGTAAATGAGCAAAACTGCCTCGTAATGGTCGAAACCTAAGGCCAACAATTTGTGGTGGATATGATTTTTGTCAGGAGAAAATGGTGAGCGTCGTTCATATAACCTCTGACTCATCACCATAAAAGTGTCCAGTATTGGCAAACCCAGAATTAATATCGCAACTGCAGGACTCAATACAGGGTTAACTACCTGGGTAAGCAAAATTGCCAATACCCCTGCAGCAAACCCAAGAAACTGGCTCCCTCCATCCCCCATAAAAATACTAGCTGGATACGTATTAAATCGGAGAAACCCTAATATGCAACCCATCACTGAAATCGCCATCAGAGTTAAATTCATGCCATCCACCATATAGCTTAAGATAGCAATCATTCCCAAGCTCAACATGGTTGTGCCACCTGCCAAACCGTCCAGGCCATCAGCCAAATTGATTGCATTGGTAATACCAAGCAGCGCAAATACCGTCAATGGAATTGACACATAATCAGATACTGGATCTGTACCCATAAATGGGATATATTTAATTTTTAATCCACCATATACCACCACAATTAAAACTGCGATGATCTGCCCTAAAAACTTCAGTCTGTAGTCAAGATTTTTCCGGTCATCCCATACGCCAAAAAAAAGAATTATCCCAATACCCAGTAAAAAACTGATAATTTCAGTTTCCGGTGGAAGCCACATAATCATCGGGATTAAAGCGCCGATTACCATGGCCACTCCACCAATCCGCGGGATTGCCCCAGTATGTACTTTACGCCCATCAGGAATGTCGACTATGCGTAACAGCTCTGCGTATCGCATTAGCGGAGGTATAAGCACCATCGTTACAAAAACGGCGATAATAAAGCTGAAGAACAAACTCACTTATGATTACTCAGGAATATATTTCTTTAGCTCTGGATTCACCGCTTTAGCAAAAGCAGTTAATTGCGCATCAGCCAAAGCAATATCTTCACCTGGCTGTATCAAAGCAGTCAATCGAACCAAAGAACCATCTGTACGGTTTCGTGTCAATGCATCCCAAAACAGATACCACTTAACCAGATACTCATTAGTAATGACTCGGCCACGCTGTTGAAACCAGTAATAAACCAATTGTTTGGTTTCACCCATTTCGATAACAAGGCGATTCACAACCAGAGGGTGACCAGCTACTTTTACCCCGTTTATATCTCGCTGGGTCAGACTTGTGATTTTCCATCCACCGCCTGGGATACAAGTACGTGGAGAATGGGCAGACTCCCCTTTTCGCTGTGAGGCATAATAAGCCACATAAAAATTAACTGCTTGCTGATTCTTATCTACAAAATCTGCAATAATGTAATCATCAAATTTAAGTGCATCAATGTATATCTGATCAAGGCGATCCCCTTTACCTTGCCAATCACCAACACTTAATGGAAATTCAGAGAAATCAATACGGTGAGGTGGAACCTCTACTCGTTCTGGTAACATTGTAGACAATGAAGCCACCACCAGCACAACTAAAGCAGAAGCAATAAACGGTTTAGTGAACTTGCGATATTGCGCTATTGCATCTTTTGGAGAAGGCGCTGGAAATTCCAGCCCAAAAGCTTCACGTAATGGCATTTTGTCTTTGCCAATCTTCGCCAGCACCCACATTTCTGCGACAAGCACAAAAGTACAGGCCATAAATACTACCCAGCCTTCAAAATCATGTAAAAATCCTTCTGCCATAGCGGGGCCCCAGTTATCTACTGTCACCCCAATCACACCAATACGAAAACTATTCATAAACACAGTAAGGGGAATACTAGACAAAAATATAACTGCTCGCTTCCAAAACGAACCCTTAAAAAAGTAAGCCGCAATAAATCCCAGCGTCAAAAGTGGAAACAAATAGCGCAAGCCGCTACAGGCCTCGACAACCTGCAACTTGAAAGTTCCAAGATCAATCACATTACCTTCCAGAAACACACTATTGATCCGGCCAGATGAAGTTTGAATTTTTCATGCGGCATATTTTACGTGGATATCCTGAAAGTAACTTTTGACCCGTTCAGGTGATTGCT
>NZ_SMCO01000034.1 GCF_004346685.1 Sulfurirhabdus autotrophica | reverse complement strand
CTACAAGCCTTCGCAGGCAGTAGCTACGTCTCAGAACAGACCGATTTCGATAACCAATTAAATTTGTTCGATTTTTAACCGGACACTAGTGATTGGAAATGGAAAAGGTGGCGCCGTGTATTTCGACTTATTCTGCGGCACTGGGCGATCCCGGATAAGAAATGGCAATGAATGGATAGATGGTGGCGCAGTTGCTGCTTGGAAAACCAGTAAAGAGGGCGATGCGCCATTTACAGATATCTACATCTCGGATCTCGATGAAGAAAAACTGAATGTTTGCGCCGAACGATTGCGTAAGCTCGGTGCGCCAGTGCATCCAATCCATGCCAGTGCAGTCGATGCTGTCAATAAAATGGTGTCAGCAGTCAGCGGTTATGGACTTCATTTCGCCTTTGTTGACCCGTACAGCCTTGAGGCATTGGACTTTAGAATAATCAGCACACTCTCTACGCTCAAGCGAATTGATCTACTGATTCATTTTAGCGCAATGGATTTACAGCGTAACTTGGCGGTGAATCTTACCGCTGCTGACTCGGCATTTGACGCAATCGCTCCTGGATGGCGTGAAAATGTGAATACGACTGCGTCGAAAGAGGAAATTCGTCGGCGCTTTGTCGAATTCTGGAGAGCAAAGGTAACAAGCCTCGGAGTATGGCCATCAATCGACCAGAAACTTATTACTGGAGAGAAGAATCAGCCGTTGTATTGGTTGCTTCTCGCCGCACGCCATGGTCTGGCACATAAATTCTGGACAACAGCATCAAATCCAGAAGGCCAAGGCGCTTTGTTTTAGCAAACCGCCTGCATGGCAGGATATGCGTCCCAAGTTCGGCCTCTGAACTCACGGCCATTTGCCTTTTTGTGGCGTTTAACGCCATCCACTCCCCATCCGCCCCACTGCTTGAAGAAAAATGCGGCCCCCGTGACATCGGCCTGTATTTTGATGTTTTCTACCCATTCCTCACGCATCGGCCGGGCATGGTGACCAGATTCGCCGCCGACGATAACCCAGTGAATATCCGTGAGATCCATTTCACCAAGATCTTCCAGCAAGGGCTCTACGGAAAGGAAACGAATGTGTGCATCAACTTGTCGCAGGTAGTCAATACGAGGAAGGCCATATTCTTTGTCCTCAACAGAAACCCCCAGCCAAACGTTTTGCGGACAGCCCCGGTCAGCAAAATAGTGAGGTAGGCGTTCCGCCCGTTTAGTTAAAATTTGGTAGGTGTGCTGTGGCGTTTGGCGAATGACAGAAAACACCTCATCCAAGAATTGATCTGGAATGTTTTCGTGGAATAGGTCACTCATGGAATTAACGAAATAGACGGTTGGTTTTTTCCGTTGGAGTGGCTGAACTAATCGTTCTGGTAGGATCGCCAGTTTAAATCCATTCTTATACCCTGGTGCCCCCATGGCATGGAGACGGCGTGCCATCACCTCGGCATAACAATGTTTGCATCCAGGCGATACTTTTGTGCACCCCGTCGTGGGATTCCACGTCTGCTCAGTCCATTCTATCCGTGATTGAGATGTCATTTTGACTTTCCTCCTAGCTTGAATGATGGCTTAAATTACGAGCCCCTGTTTTTTCTGAAACTAGTCCATCGATAAGTTTCGACAACGCCACGCGTAAATGCGCTTGATCCTCTCGGCTAAGACGTTCCCGAACCTTGTCAGCAAGTTCTTCAACTGTTGGCACTGGTGCTTGGTTGTTCCAATGCACCAGATGCATACATCGCTCGATAATCGGGGCCTTCGGGTTTGCTTCGCCCTTTTCATATCGGCTTAACGTGGACTGTTCTACACCCAGTTCCCGTGCGAATTCGGCTTGGCTACGCCCGTTTCTGGCGGTCTTAATAAGTTGGGGGATGCTTGTTATCGTCACGTTACATGTTTCACTTTAAATGCATGCTGTACATTATATCTAATATTTGATGCACGCGCTGCATTATTTAACTTCTTTATTTAGATCTATCTGGCTCACACCATAGGCCAGTCAGAGCCCAATGTTGAATACCTAGTTACCTCCGACAACTACCAGGTGTAGTTGTCGGAGTGGGCACATAACAATCATGCTTGACACTTGCCGGGCGACAAACACTTTCATACGTCAGAGCAAATCCGTCTTTGGGATCGACGCCCACTAAGCAGGAATTGAATAATTTAACATCCAAGTAATAAACAACCAGCAATCCAGATAATCTTCTGGTCAAGGAAGCTGTTGTAGAGTGGCTGAAGTTTGACGAAACAAATACCAGATTATCGATGCAGAAAACTGCAATTTTGAACAAATGGCAGCAAAAATTCCAAAAGCACAATCTATCTTCCTTGTCATAATCCTGTTTTCTCAATGAGTTCAATCAAAAAATGAGCACTGAAAAAGCGCATGTTAGCTTCTACAAAATAACTCATTGTGCTTACTTCGCTCGCGGTAAAGAGACCCCGATGTTTGGATCGGTTCAAGAAGTTCTAGAAGATTTGCAGGCATGGAGTAACGGCAAAAAACTGATCGAAACCAAAGTGACTGAAATCAACGAAACTGATTCCAGCGGAAACACTTACCTGCTGGATATAGAGACAAAGCAGGAGACTTGGCTAATCACCGCATGGAACGAAACAGCGTCCACTGATGGACAAGTGGCTTCTGTTCAGGGAGAGTCCAATGTTGGTGAAGCGGAAGTTCACATGAACGGCATAGTTGAAGGAAGCATTCCAGGCTATGCCACATATTTTTGGGTCATTCCGACAAGAAATATTTTTGCGAGTATCCGTTTTCAACATCCCTACACAGCGCAAAAGCCCTTTCGTGCTTACGTCAACAAATTCATGGAATGCCACGGAAGACATGTTGTTGTAGGCGACAGAATCCGATTATCCAATCTTTGGTTACATCAATGAGACAGGAGACACCTCGCGGCATGCATACGCACGATTCAAAACTGAGTTGCTGCGTAAACCCGGTCAGAAGCAATTTATGCTCGGCAATGTGCACAGGATTAATAAAATTGTTCGGAAGGAAACCCTAAATTTGTCAGAGAACGAGCATCTCTCACTCTGGCAAAAACTATTGCGGCAGGCCAAACTATCTTCCCCTCAAGCACTTCCGATTGAACCACATATTAGCTACGACGTTCCATTTAATCCGACAGTAGAAGATATCAACTCACTTTTCTTGTCATCGGTGTGTGTCAAGGTAGTTGTCGCCTCAGTCGTAAATTAAGCTGCTTCCATATATTTCCTCTCTTGTATCTGAGCGCGTTCAGGATTGAGGTAGACAGTGTCATCCAGTTTCCAATTCCTGGTTTCTCCTGACCAACGCTGCGGATGCTTTTCGCGCGCGGCCAGATAGACCGCTGCACGTTGCTTGAGCAAAGCATTCGCCTCGCCGCGATGCCGCTGGTTAGGTGTCACGTATTTCAAGCCGCTGTGGCAATGTTCCTCGTTATACCATTGGACGAATTGATGCACCCAGACACGGGCCTCTTCCAGTGTGTCAAACGGCCGCTCTGGCCATAGCGGACAATACTTCGCTGTTCGGAATAACGCTTCGGCATAAGCATTATCGTTGCTGACGCGAGGTCGGCTAAAGGATGGAACCACTCCAAGGTCGTACATGGCAGACAGCTTGTTTGCACCTTTCATGGCCGTGCCGTTATCCGAGTGCAACACCAGTGGTCGGCCTGCCGTCTGTTCGCGCAGACACCCGCGCCACAGCAGGTAACTGGCATGTTCGGATGATTCGTTCTCATGCACTTCATTGACCACCAGCTTGCGACTGTAGATGTCTTTCATCATGTACCAGTAAAAAAACCGGCCCTTCACAGTGGTTGGTAGCCAGGTAATATCCCAACACCAGACTTGGTTCGGGCCATCCGCCTGGTGCGTCGTCAAAGGACGTCGCTGCGGTGACTTGCTGCGGCCGCGCCGCTGCCCCTACCCTGCGGCTTTCATGACGCGGTAAAACGTCGATTCTGACGCCAAATAGATTCCTTCGTCGGCCAGTTTCGGCACGATCTGGTGTGGTGTCATACTCGCGTAATCGTGGCGGTTGGCTGCTACCAATAATGCGGTGCGTTCTGATTCACTCAATTTATTGGCCGGACTATGATGGGGTGCATCTGACCGACGGTCTTGCGGAGTATGTCGCCATCGTTGCACCGTGCGCACACTCAAACCCAACATGTCACAGGCAAGAGCTTGCCGCGCTCCTGCAGCGACGGCTTCATTGATCAACCGCATGGCTTCAAGGCGATCCGGGCCTTTGATCATTCTTCCTTTTCCTTGCCCCAGATCGCTTCGGCTTTTTTTCTGAGCACAAGCAACGCCGCCGCTTCCGCCAACGCCTCCTCTTTTTTCTTAAGCGCGCGTTCCAGCTCACAAATACGTTGCGCCTGAGTGGTGTCCACCTTAGGTGATTCCGCCTCTCCATTGGCCCGTTCGCAGGCCAAACGCCATTGCGCAACTTGCATCGGATAAACTCCCTTCGTCCTACAATAGGCCGACAGTTCTGCCTCGCTTAGCACCGCTGTTTCAAGCACGATCCGAAACTTGTCATGGCTGGACCATCGATCACTTTGTTGGCCATCCCCAGGAACAATTCTTCCTTCTGCCCTCGCCACCGCCTGCCAAGTGCGTAACGTTACCAGGGTAATCCCGGTCGCTTTGGCCAATTCCACCACCGCACGGTTCAACGGGGGCATCATTTGTTGAACCGCCCATTCCCGCTGCTCGGTTGTATATCGAATACGTTTCATTTTTCCCTTCAAGTCCGCCTTCCATCTTCTTTCGTCACATCGGATGACGCGACATCTACCCTGACATGGAAGGTCATGAGAAGAAAACACAGAGAGCGAATGGGATGATTTTGGAGTGAGATTTATTGGTGATCAAAATATACACTGGGTCAGTCATACATTTGCCAGGAAAGAGTTCGAATTAATCATTGAGCGCGATAATCTGGAGGTCGTGAATTCAGAATCATTGATCGATGCTGTGTTGCACAACAAAAATCATATTTTGGCCATAGTTCCATCGTGAGAATTATTACCGTCATTCTGTTGTTAATTCTTTGGGTATCAGCTGTTGCTGGCGGCTACCTTTACGGGCAGAGCGTTCCATTTTCCGAGCAATGGCCTTTGTTTGAAGCATTGCGAACAACGTCGGCAATCATCTTTGCCGTTGTCGGTGCTTGGCTTGCCATTGTTTATCCAGAGCGACTTCGCCTCAGCCTCAACCCACCGAACGAAGGTGGGCAAGCAAAGTCACAAAACAATATCGGAATCCTTCTTTCACCTGCAGTTAATTCGACAGTTATACTTTGTATTGTTTTACTGGTTGGTGTTTCTGCGCCTCTTTTAAAGAGAGCAGATATTGCCCATACTTATATTACAGAGTGCAGGGGATTGAGTTACTCACTGCTTGTCGCACTCACGCTTTGGCAAGCATGGACAGTTATTCTTACTTTGGTTCCTGCGGACCTTATTTTGTCACGAGCCAATCAAGAAAACAGACGCCGCGAAGTCCTAGATGGGTTGCGCAAAACAAGCGTCAAAGAAAAATAATGAGGAACACTACTTCCCTATCTGACTGCTATCTAGCAAGGACGTGGAAATACGTATCCACCCATTGTTTTCTCATAAAAGCAGAACCAATTAAATCCCTCGGCGCTCCTATAGCCCCAAGACCTCATTCGTGATTTTGCAGAACTCGTCACGAACTGTATCTTCTGATGCCATTAAGCCGCCAGCAGTAGAAAATGAAAATGTGAGTGTACTGCCAGTACTAGAATCCGATTCCACAAGGATGTTCAATGGTGCAGTTTTTCCACCTTGTGAGTGTGAAACCTGCTGCGCAGCGGAAATCATGCCCATATTTTTATCTGACTGCACGATTTGATACCCTTTTTTTACAACAGAAGCGTAGGCCTTCTTAAAAGCCTTATCGGCGCTGATGCCAGTTAAAGCGGCAGAAGTTTTGTACTGTTTGCCAGACACGGTAAAATCCTGAATCTCAATTTAACAAGCTACTCGAGTAAGGCGCTGTTTAAAACCGCATGAAATTTACTAAAATCAATTATTCCGATAGTTTGGGAAATAAGATTCCCATCCTTGCCAATCAGGAAGGCCGTTGGGGTTAGCCTGACCCCGTCAAAACTTTTGGCTAGCTGCCCGTCTGCGTCCCATACCACAGAAAAGGGCAACTTATTTTTCGTGGTAAATGCTTTGACGTACTGCAGGGAATCGTAAGACATGGCAACTGCGATTATCTCAAACCCCCTTTCATGATACTTCTGATAGGTTTGAATCAGATCAGGCATTTCCTTGATGCAAGCTGGGCAACTTGTTGCCCAAAACGTAACCAGAACGATCTTTCCCCGTAACTTTTGTAGTCTGATTTTTTCACCGCTTAGGGTAGTAAACGAGTCTGAAGAAACTGCAGTTTGCCGTGTTAACATCCATGCAAGCATGACAATTACAATTATTGCAATTAATACAATTACGGCCCGCTTAAGAGATAGCCTAGCCATGACCTTCCTCCCTTTCGATCTTGCCATCCTTCACACGCACCAGACGGCCAGCTCGACCTGCCACTACTTGGTTGTGTGTCACTACGACTATCGTCTTTCCGGCACTATGCAACCTTTGCAATAGATCAAGAAAATCGGCTTCCGACACCGAATCGAGATTGCCTGTCGGTTCATCCATCAATAAAATTTCTGGATTATTTGCCAACGCGCGGGCAATCGCTACCTTTTGCTGCTGCCCCCCAGATAAAGCGTTTGGAAGGTTGCCCGCTTTGTTTGCGAGCCCAACCTGATCAAGCAAATCCATTCCTCGTGAAATTAAGTTTTTACTTAATCCCCCTAGCCATAATGCCATCTGCACATTCTCAAGAGCAGAAAGGTGCGGAAGAAGATTGAAAAACTGAAATACAAATCCAATTTTATACCTGCGTAAACTTGTCAGATCACTCTGGCTCAAACAGGTGATATCTAAATTATCCAGATACACTGATCCTGTTGTCGGATGATCCAACCCACCCATTAACTGTAACAAAGTACTTTTTCCATGGCCAGACGGCCCCGTGATTGCAATCCATTCACCACGTTCCACCTTGAGCGTCACATCCTTGAGTGCCTCGGTTATAGCTGGACCATTACCATAAACTTTGGTGACATTTTCTATACTCAATACGGTATCAGCCATGGCGAATCGCCTCCATAGGGGAAAGTTTGGCCGCTTGATATGCCGGATAAAGTCCGGCTAATAGTGCCAACGCTATCGACAACCCTAACGCATAGGTTATCGTTAGCCCATCCAGGCTAAGTGAAGGGGCTTGATGAAGCGTAGCCGTGAAAATATTTTGTGCTACAAAGTATGGCCCTAACAAATAAGCTGCAAACCCACCCAAAATTATCCCCAGCAATCCACCTATCAATCCATACAGTCCTGATTCTAATAAGAATGCAGCAAATAGGGTGCGATGCGGACAGCCTATCGCTTGCATGATACCGATCTCTCGGCGCCTCTCATAAACTGCTGTGAGCAGCGTATTAATAATACCAAATGCCGCTGCCACCAAACCTACTGCTGCCACTGCCTGCATGGCAGAACCCACGGTACCGACAATGGAGAGGATTGAGGACAATAGCTGCTTATCGGATACTACCGCTACGTTTGCCACTTCCTGTATTTTTAGACTAACAGCTTCGATTTTTTCCAAATCAGCCACTTGAACAGAGATGAAGGAAACCTTTCCTGTTACTCCATAAATCCGTTGGGCAATAGGTAGTGGGATGAATGCTGCTATATCATCTTTAGTTCCGGTTTCTTGCAAAATACCTAACACTGGCATAGTGTTTCCGCGCACACTGAAGTCATCTCCCGGCTTCAGCTTGAATTGCTGGGCGATCGCAAAGCCAACCACCACTCCCTGTTCACCTGTCCCTTTAAAGTATCTCCCTTTTGAAAGTTGCCACTTATGCATTGCATACATTTCTTCCGGCCAAATACCAATAACTGGGACCGGCTGATTGCGAAATGCCGTCTTTTCATTCAAATAAGGTATTGCCGTTATCCCAGGCAGAGATTGAATCTTCTCCAGATCAGCTATAGGAATAGCTTCAGGCAGTTGCTCTCCTGTTAATATCGATATTTGCTCGTAGGCGCACCACCCCTTTGGGGTAACCACCAGGTTTGCGCCAAGTCCCTGTGCTTGTTTTTTGATTTCGTTGGAGAGCCCTTGACCAATAGACATCAGGGCCACAAAGGCTGCCATGCCAATTGCTACACCTGCTAAGGTAAACGCAAATCGCCCCTTGCGGCGAGTCAGATTTCGCCAAACCCATTTCCACAAACTCATACGGTCACCTTATCGAACCGAGTTTTTCAATTGCTTTTGCCTGCAGAAATAGCATTTTCGGAGTGTCTACCAATCTTCCGCGTATTTCCAACTCTTCCCATTCCTTGGGTAATACGCCATCTAGTTTTACAGGAAGATAAAAATTAGCGCATCCTGTGGATTTGCACGCCTTGGCTTCGCGAGTATCTACGATCGCAAAAAGGTGAGGATCACTCTGACCATATTTTGCCAATACGCCTCTTACCACAATTTCTCCCTTGTAACCTTTAGGATCGGCAGCAATATCCTGAACGTTAAGCACGCCTGGCGGTAATGGTCGTGAGTCGGAACCAAGCAAATCCGGCAGACGTCCGAACGATAAATTTCCGCTCGCCCACAAGGCAGTTCCAGTAGCAAGAGCCGCCATAGCGAATAGTCCCGCCAGCATGCTAGCTGCTGATAACTTAACTGCACCCACAGTATTATTTTTTTTCACTTTCATCTCCTTTTCTGATACTCACGGCCAGCAGCTAAACCAAATAAAGTCAGAAATAAAGCCTCATCAAAACGGAACCATTCCTGAGTTCGTGATCAGATCCTGCACAGAACTTTTTATGATTGCTAACATGTCCATATACGCATATTATTTTCGAAAAAATTACACCTGGTTGTATCCCAGTACGCAATGCCCCGCTTCTCGCAAGGACAAGCGACGAGCAAGCCGTTCAGAGTCCTCTGCCAGCGTTCCATCGTCCAGCCCATGCTTCAACGCTACACTGAGCACATCTCTAATCAGCTCCTTCCGATCAACCGTCAACCTGTAATATATCCACGTTCCCTCTCGCCGTTCCATTGTCCAACCACCCTTACGCAGACCGGCCAAATGACGCGACACGGTGTACTGAGTCGTCTGGATCGCGTCAACCAGCTCACACACACAAAATTCCCCCTGCGACAGGGCATGTAGAATGCGACAGCGGGTAGGATCAGCGAAGAGCTTAAAGAATTCAGCGATAGTTTTCATATATGCTTTAGTGTACATATATATTTTACTGCAATCAAGAATCGTTTCACTCTTTCTTGAGCTTACCTTCCGACACGTGATCAGACCTTATTTTAGTTGTCGACAATCTTCATGAAGGTAACATTATCAATTGTTGTATTGCAAATGGTAATCATTCTTGTTAGCATACTCCCATGCAGAATTCTCGCTCAAACAAAACCCCGCAGGAATCTACCCAAGCCTCATTGGACAGGCAGCATCATGTCTTTACTTCGGAAACGCTATTTCGGGGAACAAACGCTTTGGTGATCGAGCATAAAGGTGAACGCTACGTTCTGCGGATTACACGTAACGGTAAATTGATTCTGACAAAATAACCTAATATTCAGCCAGCCAACGGGCTTCTCCGCCCCAGTAGTCAGCCAATGTTTACTGAACTTCAATATGGAGAAGCCCATGTATTTTCGCAATCACATCATCCGTGTCGCGCTGGCGGCATTGACCACAAGTGTTACCGCTACGGCGCTTGCTGTGGAATACCCAATTGGTGCGCCGCAGCAACGTGCAGGGATGGAAATCAGCGCCGTGTATCTGCAACCAGTGGAAATGGAACCGGTAGGCATGATGCGCCTTACCAAAGAGTCCGATGTCCATATGGAGGCCGATATTCGCGCTTTGGCCAACAATCCTAACGGGTTTGACGAAGGCGCCTGGATGCCCTATCTGGGCGTTAAGTATGAAATCACCAAGATCGGAAGCAATGAAAAAATCAGTGGCGATTTCATGCCTATGGTCGCAAACGACGGCCCACACTACGGAGACAACATCAAGCTCAAGGGACCGGGGAAGTACCGCGTCAAATACACCATTTCTCCTCCATCTACAGACCCGCACACCCACTTCGGCCGCCATACGGACCGCCTGACTGGCGTGCGACCCTGGTTCAAGCCGTTTGATGTGGAATACGAATTCACCTACGTCGGCATCGGAAAGAAAGGGGGATACTAAGATGAAAAATGACAACGCGGCACGCATCAGCGCGCTAGCAGTTGCGATCATCACTGCCTTTCCCACCTTGGCGGCAGAAGATGCTGACAGCAATCACCGGCTTCAACGCCTCATGGAGCGAGTGGAGAAACTTGAAAAGCGTAACGCCGAACTCGAAAAGACATTGCAGCCCCGTGGCGCAGGGGGAAAGAGTCAACTCGAGGAACGCTTGAAGGTGCTGGAAGACCGCAACATACGCCTCGATTCCGCCCTTGCTACTGAGGAAGTAAGCGAAAAGGAACCGGAACTGGCTTCACGCCTGAAAGCAGTAGAATACCAAGCATTGGATATCCAGAAGCAGGCGAAGATCATCGAATCGATTGAAGGGTTTTCCGCCAACGCAAACTTCACCGCGGTCGCCCAGCGTGCGAACGGCATCGATAACAGCGGTACCCAAGTCAATTATCGCGCAGATATCACAGTCAACACACCAACCATCAAGACCGGCGACGTAGAAAGCAAGCTGTTCGGTCATTTTCGCGTAGGTCAAGGCAAAGGACTCAGCGACAAATTCACTTCCTTTGTGGGACCCAATGCGACTTCATTTCAACTCGGTGCAGTGGTGCAACCGGAAGCAAGCGCCATGATGCTGGCTCAGGCTTGGTATCAAGCGGACATTCCGCTACCATTCGGCGGTTTTAAACCCCAATCGAGGGAAACCCTTACCGTCAATTTCGGCAAGATGGACCCCTTTGCGTTTTTTGACCAGAATACAGCAGCCAACGACGAAACTCGCCAGTTTCTTGCCAGTCCATTCGTCCACAATGCTCTGTTGGACAATCCGCTGGCCGCCAATATCGGTGCCGACGGTTTCGGTTTCTCGCCAGGAATGCGCGTTTCCTACTTCAACTGGGGCGCAAAACCTGAGACCTACCGCCTTTCCCTCGGTGTGTTCGGTGCTGGACGAAGCGCCAATTTCAGCGATTCCTTTAAGTCGCCGTTTATCATTTTCCAGGCAGAAACCAGCCAGCGTTTGTTCACCGGACTCCAAGGCAATTATCGAGTATATCTCTGGCGCAACGGGCAGGCACCGACGTTTATCAAGGATGAAACCGCTTCCCATAGCGGTTTAGGGTTCAACTTCGACCAGCGCCTCGGCGATGGCATCACACTGTTCGGACGATTGGGCACGGGCAATGGCGAACGACTGCCCTTCGATCGCACCGTCAGCTTGGGCGCTGAGTTCAATGGCAGCTATTGGGATCGGGGAGCCGACGCCATCGGGATTGCCATCGGAAGCAATCGCACAAGCAAAGACTTTCGTACCCAGTCCGCGACTGTCGATGCGGATGGCGATGGGATACCTGACTATGGCTTTGCTGCTACGGGCTGGGAGCAAGTAATGGAGGCCTATTACCGTTTCCACGTCCATCAGCGGTTCGAGCTGACACCCGACTTCCAATACATTCGCAATCCTGCGGGCAACCCGAATGCACGGCCGGTGAAGATTCTTGGCGTGCGGGCCAATTTGGCGTTCTAAGGAGAGTACCAATATGAACAAAATAACTACCAATCCAGGGGGACTTTACTCCCTGTCCAACCAACTGCGCGACCATGCAGTCGGCTACCTGGTCTTGACCACCCTCGTGGCGGTAGTATTTCTGTTAGTGCCTGCAAAAGCGAGCGCATCGGATCTGCTTACCTACACCGTGACCGCAAAGGATGGGCAACTTGTTCCGAACACCCTAAATGTGCCTGCTGGAGTACGTTTCAAAATTGTAGTGCGCAATCAGGGGCGTGACGCAATCGAATTTGAAAGCCTGCAACTTCGGAAGGAGAAAGTGCTCGCACCAGGTGCGGAGTCCTTCGTGGTAATTGCCCCTCTCAAGCCAGGCAAATACGAATTTTTTGACGAATTCCATCCCGACACCAGCCGTGGCCACATCATCGTAAAATGAAGGAGATAAATATGGAATCATTTAGGGTAACGGACAGAAAACGCGATGAGGGTAAGCCCATGATCGCAGCCGCATTGGACCACCTCATGCATTACATGCTCACGGGCTGCGGCCATTCTGCCCGGCATGCCGCCTATCTGCTGGATAAGTTATCTGCTGACTCTGAGATGAACAAAGAGACGCGATCCATGTGCAGCCATGCATGCAGACACCTGGAAGATCATTGCTCTGAAGGGGTCAGCCATGGGTAATGCACTATTTATTGTCTGGCGCGAAACCATCGAGGCGATGTTGGTGATCGGTATTCTGCACGGATGGCTTAGTGCCCGCCCCGAAGCCCGTGCCGGATTTCCCTGGCTGTGGGGCGGAATAGCGACAGGATTGGGGCTGGCCGTATTCCTGGCTGTGACAATCATGGATATCCAGTCATCTGTTTCGTCCAACACATTGGAATGGTTTCAAGCCATTATGCCGCTCGTCGCCTGTGCCCTGATTTTTCAGATGGTCTGGTGGATGCGCCGCCATGGCGCCGGGCTGAAAAATGAATTAGAAGCAGGAATGGCGAGCGCTGCAGATCGCGCAAACTGGGTGGGTATAGCAGTATTAGCAGCGGTAGCTGTGGGGCGCGAAGGTGCAGAAGCGGTGGTATTCCTCTATGGCGCGGTAAAAGGGGAGCCAAATACCGATATTGCTCTGGGTAGCGCTTTGGGTTTTATTCTAGCTCTGGCCGCCTACTGGCTGCTTTCCCGTGGAAGTCGGTTTGTTTCCTGGCGCGCCTTTTTCCGCGTAACGGAAGTGCTGCTTTTACTTCTGGGCGGAGCGTTGCTGGTAGATGGCGCAGAAAAGCTCGTTGGCATGGAGGCACTGCCACCACTGGCAGATCCACTCTGGAACACGGTTTTTCTGCTGGATGACAGCACTCGGGTGGGTGGTCTTGTTGCGGCCTTCACTGGTTACCGAGCCGCACCATCGGGTATGTCCTTTGCGTTGCTGGCGACCTATTGGACACTTGCTCTTGGAGTTATTCTCAAGCTTAAACCAAAAAGGCGAGCCGCATGAACACTGTGACTGAGCAAATTTCGGGCAGCGTCTCTAGCGCTGGACGTCTCGCTCGTCTTGGGCTAGCCATGAGACGCTATCGTGTCACAATCCTCGTGGTGCAATGGGTAATCGTGCTGAGCTATCTCGCGCTGGTAGCCATACCGGCTTTTTTACCTCTACCACCGGATAAAGCTCATATCTGGAATAACCTCACCCGCTTCGCCCAATTTGCGTTCTGGGGTATCTGGTGGCCCTTCGTCATTCTTTCTATCATGGCCCTTGGACGGGTATGGTGCGGTGTACTGTGCCCAGAAGGGGCGCTTACCGAATGGGTTTCCAAATATGGCCTGGGGCGCGGTATCCCGCGATGGATGAAGTGGGGAGGATGGCCATTCGTAGCCTTCGTTATGACTACTGTACTCGGGCAAATGACCAGCATTTATGAATATCCGAAGCCTGCCCTGCTCATTCTGGGTGGCTCGACTATCGCGGCAATTGCAGTAGGGCTGATTTGGGGACGAGAAAAACGGGTCTGGTGCAAGCATCTTTGTCCCGTATCCGGTGTATTCGGCCTGCTGGCGAAGATTGCACCTGTTCACTTCAAGGTCGATCAATCCGCCTGGGACACGGCGCCATCGGGTCATCGCACAAGTCGCCTGCATGTTGTCAACTGCGCGCCGTTGATCAATATCCGGCGTATGGAAAGCGCTTCGGACTGCCACATGTGCGGTCGCTGCGCCGGGGAACGGGATGCGGTGCAACTCACTCTACGTTCGCCTGGAGCCGAAATCATTAGCAAACCCGACACCCCTGAAAACAGAGCTAAGGAAATGGATCTTTGGCCCGCCCGCCTGCTAGTCTTTGGTATGCTCGGCGTGGCGCTTGGGGCCTTCCAGTGGAGCGCATCCCCCTGGCTTGTAACTGTAAAGCAGATAGCGGCGGGTTGGCTCATAGATCATGAGGTGTGGTGGCCACTTAAAGAGTCTGGGCACTGGTGGCTGCTCACCTATTACCCTGAAGCAAATGACGTCTTTACATGGCTGGATGGTGGCCTATTGCTGACCTACATCGCTGTTGAAACGCTCGTTGTCGGCGGCTGGGTATGGGGCTGGCTCAGGTTAACTGGCGCACTCACCGGATTGCCATGGCAACGACTTGCCCAAACTCTCATCCCTTTTGCCGGGTTCAGCGTCTTCGTTGGCCTGAGTATGCTCACCACCTCTCAACTGGCCGGGGAAGGAGTGCTTGTGTCTTGGGCTCATGTCGCGCGCATAGCGCTATTGGTAATCTCCGCACTGTGGGGTGCAAGCCTTGCATGGCGTATGGCGAAACGAAACTGCACTATGGCTGCAATAGGAATCTCTATGGCCACAGTTCTGCCGCTTGCAGCATGGAGCACCCAGTTTTTTGTCTGGTGAAGCCCAATGAGCATCAAAGCTCAGGATTTAAGGAAATTGGTACCAGGAACAGCAACCCATGACCGCGAACAGGCATTCAGAACATTAAAAGTGCCCTTTTTTAAACTTGAATCCGCGTTTTATAGTTATTACCTGATGCTTATATATCTAAAGGTCAGAATCTAGAAAATTTAGAGATTCCGGATTTTACTGTGGGTGATTGTTTTGTGTGACAACATCCCCGCAACCAAATTCCAACATCGGCTAACTGGATAGGCGTACTGGCGTTACCAACCTGTTGCCATTATTTTCGACCGGAAGCTTTGTAGCTGTCAATCTACGTCCGTCAAATGGACGAAGCGGTCATACATCATTGAAAATATTTACCGCTTCGACCACGTCTAATCCTCCCATTAGAGACTGACATAACATATTCGCCAAGGGCCCATTCAGCATCTGATCAGAGACTCAGCTGAATTGAGCGCCACGTTCCAACTAAATTTCCTCGAAGTATTACCATCTTTTTTTCTTGACCTTGGTCTTAGCTCCAAGGTTTACAATTCAAGCTACAGTGAAGGAACTAAATATGCACACCATCGGAAAACTCGCGCTCGCCGCTGAAGTGACAAGCGACACCATACGCTATTACGAAAAAGAAGGGCTACTCACGCCAACAACGAAAACCAGCGCTGGCTACCGGTTGTATAACGAAGATGCTTTGCGCCGTTTGCGTTTCATCAAGCAGGCGCAGCAATGTGGCTTCAGCTTGGCGGAAATCCGCGAACTGCTCACGCTAAAAAATCGCGACGCCGCTTGCTGCAAGGACGTGCGTAGCGTCGCCATTGAGAAGAAATTGCAGTTGGAGCACAAAATCAAGGCGCTTCAGGTGATGTCGCAAGCGCTCACCGAATTGATCACCATCTGTAACGACGAAGCCAAACCATTGGATGAATGCCCTATTCTCGCGGCGCTGGAAAACAGCATGAAGAAGCAAAAGAAAGGACCCACCCATGATTAAGGTCGAAGTATTTTCCTCACCGGGCTGCGGCAAATGCGCACAAGCAAAGTCGGTGCTCAAGACCATCGCAGAAGAATTGGGGCAGGACAAAATCACTTGGCGCGACGTGAATATTTTGGACGAGATGGATTACGCGGTGGAATTGGGAGTCATGTCCTCGCCCGCAATTGCAATTGACGGCAGGCTGATATTTTCGTCGCTACCTAGCGCAGGTAAGCTGCGGGCGGAGCTCCTCAAACATTTGGCGCAAAAAAAACCACGATGAATACATTACTGCTTATCGCCGCTGCAGGATTGGGTTTCCTTTCTTTTTTCGAGCCTTGCACCATCGCTACCCACAGCCTGTTTGCGCTACGCGCCAGTCGTGACACGACACGAAACCGTTGGCGCGCACTTGCTCAGCTTGTCGCTTCGCGCACGATATTGCTGGCGGCGATTTTCGGCATAGCCGCCTGGATTGGCCTGAAAGAATTATCCGCAATTTCTGCAATGATCATACTAGGCGTGATTGGAACAATTTATCTGGTGAGCCGCAAGATTTATCTGCCGGTGCCGCACATTGAATTCTTTCGTGTGCTCCCCGGCCACACGCGGCTAGCGCAGGGTCTCAAACTAGGGTTGACACTTCCTGCATGCACGCTACCGCTGGTGGTCGTGACGGGTGTCATTTCCGCGTTAACCCAGCAGCCCGGCATGGCGATTTTGGCAGGAATCGTGTTCGCTATCATGTTCTCGCTACCCACGCTGTGGGACAGCGTACGCGGCTTCGACACCGCACACCGCGAGTTTCTGAGCAAAGCAGCAACCACCATCCCTTACCTCACGGCATTACTCCTTTGGAGTGGTGCATTTCTGATTTGGCAAATAGGAAGTTAACCATGGACATCAGCACCCTCAAGGCGACGTTGGAACAAGCCAGCCTGGCTTCTCTCGGTATTGGTTTCGCGACGGGTTTCCTTTTCAGCTTCAACCCAGTCGCACTGGCGGCGATTCCGGTTTCACTCGCCTATGTCACCAAAGCCCACGACACCCGGCGTGCCGTATTATTTGGCGCTATGTTTATCGCCGGCATGGTTGTCACGCATGTGTTAATGGGGTTCATTGCCGGATTAGGCGGACTTTGGGTGCAACAGATCATGGGTCGGGAATGGGGGCTGGTACTAGGCCCGTTGTTGATTCTGCTGGGGTTGATGTGGCCAGGATGGGTCAAGCTGCCGCTACCAGCAATCACCTGGCGAGCGAAGCGCGCCAGCAGCGGGTGGGGCGCGTTTCTGCTTGGCATCCCATTTTCGGTGGCAATCTGCCCCTTCTGCACACCTGCACTGGTAATATTGCTTGGTGTAGCAACGGGGATAGGCTCGCCATTGTTTGGTGCTACGCTACTCTTGGCATTTGCGCTCGGACGTGCGGTACCTATTATTCTCGGGGCTTGGGCGATAGGTTGGTTGGAAAGCCTAAAACCATTGCGCCATTCTCAGAGGCTATTTGAGCTCGTAGGGGCGCTCTTGTTAATCTTATCCGGGCTGTATATGTTGAACGCCTATTTCGTCTTGATCCCCGAGTTGGCGGTCTAGAAATGCACCGCTCAAATTCTGGGTATCCCCATACTGGCGATGAAATCGTCAAGCAGGCAACGGAATAACAAGGTGTGGGCCCATACAAACCCACGTTGGGCTTTATTTTATTCAGCCTAACCTGTGCTCGCTACAGTGCTCTTGATGGGAGCAAAGTATTTGTACAAGCACCTCTTTTACAAATTTAAAAACCATCCATACTGTTGGACAATTGTTCATCCGATAACATTAATACCAACCTACCCGCACAATCAAAGTAGCTGAATTATTTGCCAGAAAACCCCAAAGTAAAAATTCATCCTTAAGTATTTTTTTGCTGAAAGTCAGTTTTGATAATTAAGCAGTTACCCACAGTAAAATCCGGAATCTCAAAATTTAATAACACCTCCCCAACTTCCACAAACATTTAATAACGTATTGTTCACAAAGGTGGGGCTGCCTCGCTATCGCAATCACTGGGCATTTCTCGGTTGTCCAGCTTCGGTCTCTTTAACGTATGATATGCCACACTGCAATTTCTGCCATTTTGCTTTGCCGCATAAAGTGCTTCATCTGCACATTGAATGAGCGACGCCTGATCTTCTCCGTCCGATGGATAACAAGCTATACCAAAACTTGCTGTCACCCTGATTTCCTTGCCGTCAACACTAAGCGACGCTCGCACGATCTCATCGCGCAACCGGTCAATTGCCATTTGGGGATGTTCAACACCAGTTGCTCCCAATAACAACAGAAACTCTTCTCCACCATAACGGAAAGAATAGTCAGATTGGCGCAAGGTACGTGCGCAGATACCTGCGACCATCCGTATAACTTGATCGCCAACGGTATGACCGTAAGTATCATTGATACGCTTGAAGTGATCAATATCGAGCAAAACCACGGCCATGGACGTGGCAGCGCGCTTCAACCGGCTCAATTCGTATGCCATCACACTTTCCAGAGAATGTCGATTCAACATACCACTCAACTGATCTGTGTTGGCAATTGTGCGCAACTCAGCGTAAAGCTTATCCAGTGACTCGGCCATCGCATTGATGCTGCAAGCCATGCTGCCGATTTCATCATTGGAATAAATGTGAATTTTTTGCTTTAAGTCACCTGCCGCCAAACCTGCCGTAGAGCGGCTAATTGCCAAAAGCGGTTTGATTAGCACTGTGTTATTCAACCATGCCGCAAACACAAGCAAAAATATTGATATCACAAGTAACAAGATCAGGCTTTGCAAAAATTCATGCAACTGGATCTCCGACTGTCGATTAAGTTCATCTACCTCGCCAACTTCATCAGTGTGCCATTCCAGCAAAAGCGCACTCATCGGAGCTAGATGATGAGTTGCCATGTCATTGAGCAATCTAACACTGTCTTGATAATCAGCAGGAATTGAGGCAAAGATATTTCCTGAAAGTATATTGATTTCCCGCATATGCGGGAGTAATGCCTGCAATAGACTGCGTTCTTTTGAATTGGTGGATGCCATTCTGGCCAGCTCTTTAACAAGCTCATCCATGCGAGAAAGTTCAGACTGTGTCGCTTCCTTATATACTTGGTTGCGCGTATTGATAAAACCGAGGTGAAGTTGCAGCAATTTTCCCGCAGCCACATCAATACCGTGAACCTCTTCGATTTCGTGAAAGCGCTCGGTCAGCTTAGTGTTGATGTTAACGATACGCTGCTGAGCACAAATCGCCAGCCAGCCTATGAAAATAAGCATTATTGCTAGCATTACAATGGGTACAGCAACTTTGTATTTTATGCTCAGATTCATCGCAAAACCCTTCCCTGAATTGTTGCGCGAAATGAAACCGGAGCCCCTTTATACCAAACGTTCGTGAGAACGTATGCTGTGAAAGCAGATTGGAATTGGGACTAAGTCTAGACATCATGATATTACATGACATAGCAATTCAAAGCACGCGAACTAGACTCCCCATAGACAATCCACGGGTTAGTTACAGAGTTACAATGGATTTCCTATTCATTCTCTAACAGCAGCGATAATCTGAAGATTACAGTTATTCCATCTATTCGTTATTTCAAATACTATTCTTTTATCCTATTTTCTGTATCCACATTTTGTACATTCCGGAAAAAGTCCGTGGATTTTCCAATTCAAATTTGTGCCAAACGGACAAATTCAATCCACGTGGATCTTCTGGATTAAACGCTCGGTACAATTCAAATTTGTCTGATGGCAGATCAAATCCCAAAAATCGTAGATTCAACTCAGCTAGAATTTTTGACAATTG
The DNA here is from genome assembly GCF_004346685.1 of Sulfurirhabdus autotrophica. Taxonomy (NCBI): domain Bacteria; kingdom Pseudomonadati; phylum Pseudomonadota; class Betaproteobacteria; order Nitrosomonadales; family Sulfuricellaceae; genus Sulfurirhabdus; species Sulfurirhabdus autotrophica. Next base: position 2,322 of record NZ_SMCO01000034.1, on the reverse strand, counting down.
TGACAAGGTGTATTGGTGTTCCTGCACATGAAAAAACAGATCCCTACACCCGGATAGGCTGTAGAAATCCTCACTAAAACAGGCAATTTTGGCAAGTTCGGAACCCTGCTCGGCCAATACTTGTTTGCGGAACAGACGAATTCCGGCAGCGTCCCTACTAAGCCCCTTTGAGGCAATATACTGCTTCCCAGGTACCAATGCGGCTCTGGCAATTGCGCTATAAAGGCCGATATACATCATGCCTGCGTCCGCCAACAAGCTCGTTAGAATTCGCCATCCTTCAATTGGCTCGCGTAAATGGTGAAGTACGCCTATGGATTCGATGATCTGGAATTGTCGCCCCAATCCTTCGAGCGCCAAAATATCTGCCTGGAAGAACTCAAGATTATGAATGTGCAAATCCTGCGCTTTTCGCTTTGCAAAAGCCAAACTGCTTAAACTCAAATCTACTGCTGTAATCTGAGACGATGGGTAGCAGAGTGCTGCTTGAATAGCGTGTTTGCCTGTACCACAACCTGCCACCAAGATATTCATTGGGATTCCAGATAGTTAGGTATAACATGCCCCTCAAACAGCGTCTTTAATTGATTCACAAAACCATTGAAACCAGTACGTGCCATTGAGGACCAACGCGGATAAGGATTTTCTTCATATTGTTCTTGCACCAGGCGCGATACCTTATCCTCTATTGAGCCTAATACGGAAATAGATGCCCTGAGCTGTCTCTCACGCAAGGGCTCAACAAACTGCATTTGGATTAAGGGAGTCAGAACCCCCCAATTTTTCTTGCCCGCTATCCGAGCTGTAGCCTCTGGCGTCAAAACTTGTAACAAGGGCCGATAAAGGGAGATCATTAAAAGCCGGTAAATCACATGAAGCGGCCATCCTTCATCATTGGTTGTCAGGCTTTCGTTTAAGGTACGTACAATATGTTCAATACGAGCAGATTCATCGGGCTGCTCGTACCACACATACTCATTCTGAAAACATTGGCAAGCGATGCTGGATATGAACTCAGCCAAGTCTTCAGGCAGACTTTCACCCTGGTCAACGCGCCCCTCAAGGGCAACCAACATCCGATTTCGCAGAGGGTACAGTGTTTTTTCAATCTCACCATTGACGTTCACGCCTTTGCTCAGGAAGTCAGCGAAAAACCCCCTTGTTTGTTTAACCAGCGTGGCCGCTGAAGAAAAATCTTTTTGCGAATCATCCGGTTCCTGAAAAAGTGCCTCAAGCTGGCGCATAAACTGGGTGAAATTCACATAATATCTGCCAGAAAACCTGGTGATTGACTGAAAACTGATATCTTGCCAACTGTATACGGTGTGGATAATATCTTCGTACACTGGGTCGGGCGCATAGGGCGACGGCACTTCTTCACATAATTTAAGCAGGAGTGGACGTAAGTTTGTGTTATCTGCTGTTGAATGTAGAAAAGTGAAGCATTCTTTTAATGCTTGCTCCATGTCATTGAGATTCGCGAACGCACGGACCTTGCTGATTTGAATATCCGGATCTAACGGAAAATGAATCAATGCTCTTTCTGCGGCAACGAGCATCTCTTGATAGCGCCCTAATTTTTCCAGAGTAACGCAATATTGAATATGTGCTGCTACAGACAGTACTGGATTCAAGCGAAGCGCCTTTTCAGTTTCTTCCAAAGCGCTTGTTAGATTGCTTAATTCCAGGTAACAACTACCCATACTTAGATGCAATACCTCAACTTCTGCGGCATAGGGTAACGCCTTTTGAAAAGATCCGATTGCTGCTTGAAAATCCGCATTAAAATATTGCGCAATTCCCAGCTCATTCCAGGCAACCCCATGATTTGGTATTAGGGCCACCACTTTTTGCAATTCAATAATTTGGTCGACCCTCTGACCCAAGGACTTATCTATCATTGCTAGAATCATCCAATAGTTAGGATTCTGTGAATCAATTATGGCTAATTGCTCATAAAGATGCCGAGCCTCCATAATTTGCTGGTTCTTCAGTAATTTTTCTGCTTTCTTGATTTTGAGGCGAATATTCATATTCTGACTTGACATATTTCACTCCCTTTTTATTCTTTTCACCGATCTGCGATGCCAATTTATATAGTCCAAACTGATTGTGTAAACTGCCCGCTTACGGCTAGTGACAAAGTTGCCTTAAATAACACTCAGGCCTATCCGATTTCCATCAATCAGGTCCTTTTTTTAACCTTCATCGATCCGGACAGCCTTTTCTACATCCATCACAACCACCCAGCCTGCCTCGGGTTGGCCAGTACGCCCCTTACTTCGAATGATCTCTACAAGTTCATCAACCTGGTCATCCTCG